>DYLS01000105.1 GCA_020721965.1 Blastopirellula marina
TTCCTGGCGGTCTTCGCGTGCTGCGCGGTGCAATAGCCTTTTTGCAGGAGAGTCACAGATTGGAATTCAAAATCCGTGAAAATCTGTGTAATCTGTGGCTAAAAATACAGACCACGTTTAAGCGCGGCGCCACCCGGATTTGTTCATCCAGGATTTACGCAAAACGAATTGACTCAAAAGGACGAATAGGATATTCAGGACGTTTTGGCTGCTGAAACAGCCTTTCATCCTGTAAATCCTGTTTGTCTTGCCTAAGTCCTGCTATAATAAGCGCAGGAAAGAAGATCGAACAACCCTATCAGGAGGATCCCATGAGAAAAGCCTTGAGTTTCACAATTGGCGCAGTGGTTGGCGGATTGGTCGGCGCGACGCTGGCCCTGCTCTTTGCCCCCGAGTCTGGGAACGAACTGCGCGGTGAGATCCGCCAGCGCTTCGACGCCTTCACCGGCGAGGTGCGGCAGGCTGTGGCGACCAAGCGCATCGAACTGCAGGATCGCATCGAAGCCTTGCGCGCCCCCAAGCCGCAGTAAGCCGTTTCAGCGCTTCCCGATTACTGTTTCATACAACTCACCGACGCGCTGCATATTGCACACATAGTCCGCCCGCTCTGCAACCAGCGCCGCGTTCACCTGCGCGGCCCGGTTCTGCAGAGCGGCGTCGTTTAACCCCCGCACAATGGCATCTGCCAGCGCCCGCTCGTCGCAAGCGTCCACCAGCAGGCCGTTCTCGCCGTCGGTGATCCATTCGCGCATGGACTCAATGTTTCCCGCCACCGGCAGGCAGCCGCAGGCCATCGCCTCCAGCAGGGAATTGGGCGTGCCGTCGTGCACGCTCGGCGAGACAAACACCTGCGCCCGGCGCATCAGCGCCCACAACTGCGCCTGCTCTACCTTCGGCCAGAGACGCGTCCGCGCCTCGATGCCGAGGGCAGCCACCCAGCCCTCGGCCTGTGCGTCGCCGCGCAGGGGCGGACAGATGAAATATGCCTGCGGCACCCGCTCCAGGACGCGCGGGATGGCGCGGAAGAAGACATCCTGCCGCAGACTGCCGGGACGCTGTCCGCGCGGGTTGACCACCAGCGGCGCTTCCGGCAGTTCCTCCGGCAGCCGCGCGGACCTCGAGCCTGCCGCCAGTTCGTCGAGCCGGATGCCCCCCGCCCCGGGCGTCACCAGAGTCGGCGCGCCGGCGCCGAGACCCCATTCCCCGGCCAGGCGGAGGTCTCTCTGGGTATCGGCCAGCAGGCTGTCGGCGCGGCGCAGGACGCGGCGGGTGAGAGACGCCATCAGCGGCGAGCCGCGGGCGTGCAGGGTCAGGTCATTGCCCCAGATGGAGACGAGGAATGGAATGCCGGGCGGGGTGACGCAGGCCAGCATCCCCTCGAAGGGGATGCGCAATGCGTGGACGAGGTCGGGGCGGAGCAAATCCACCAGCCGCCGGAATTGTTTCTGATGCGGGGGCAGGCTCAACGGTCCGAGGGCGTAGCGCAGGGGGCGCAGCAGGGCGCGCAGGCGGGAAACGGTCCCGCGCCGCCGGGCGGATGTCCCCTCGCCGGTCATTCCGCCAAACGCGGCCGGGAGGACGTGGAACGAGGCCAGCCCGAGCGGCATTTCGCACGGGAAGGTGGAGACGAGGTGAACTTCGTGCCGGTTCTCCACCCAGTATCTCAGCCAGGAAAGGGCGGTGGGCGAGCGGCCGTCGGCAACGAACAGGAGGCGCATGAAGCCAATATACCATAATTGGGCCGCGACAACTTTCACGAATTATTTGACGAAATGCGATAGTTTGAGTATAGTTCACCCATTACCGAGCGCCTGGCAAAAAGGTTGATGGAGAGCAATGCCCGAGAACAAATCTGCAAAGAAGAGTGAAATGTCGGATGGCGCAAAATATGCGCTCATCGGCACGATTTTTACGGCGGTAATCGGCCTGATTGGCACAGGACTCACCCTGTACTTCAACTACCTCGAAAAGGTGGAGCCGCAAAAACTGGCCCTCCAGGCCACACAGACCGCCGAGGCGCGCCTGACCGGGACGGCAGGGGCCGTCACCGTGACGGCCACAAACCCTCCCACTTTCACTTCCTCGCCGACGCGCGAACCGACCGACGCGCCCACCCTGACGGCCTCGCCCACCGTCATTCTCTCCAGCCCGACCTTCACTACCACCCCCACCTCTGTCATCAGCGGGGTGAAATACTGCGTGGACACGGCCAGCCTCAACGTGCGTGCCGGCCCGGGGCTGGATTACCCTGTGGTCGGCGGCTTGAGCATGGATTCCTGCATCTACTTCGACGGCCGGCTGGAGGACTTGGAAAACAAGTGGGTGCGCATCAGCCCCGGGCAGGAAGGCTACCTGGCCCTGGGCGAGATGTGGGTTTACGGCGGCTTCCTGCGCCCACAGGATTTCGAGCGCCTGCCGGTGGTCACCCCCCCGCCCCCACCGCCTGCCCCGACCCCGACGCCCGCCGGTTAGGAAACGAACATTCGCAAACAGGAGCGGCAGGCGCCGCTCCTGCCTTTTAGGCGGATATGGTATAAATAGGCGGTTTTCACACCAATTGCTATTTGCTATCAGGAGACCCATGAAACAGATTAGTGTCATCGGCGTCGGCTACGTAGGGCTGGTCACTGCGGCGTGCTTTGCAGACCTCGGCAACCGCGTCCAGGCTGTGGACGTGAACGAGAAGCGCATTGAGAACCTAAAAAAAGGCATTCTGCCCATCTATGAGCCGGGCTTGGAAGAACTGGTGGAACGCAACATGCGCGCCGGAAGGCTTTCGTTCACCACCTCCTATGCCAGGGGATTGAAAGGCAGCGAATTTGTCTTCATTGCTGTCGGCACACCTTCGGGCGAGAACGGCGAGGCAGACTTGCAGTACGTGGCCGCAGCGGCCAAATCCATCGCCGAGAACATGACCGCGCCCCTCATCATCATCAACAAATCCACCGTCCCCATCGGGACCGGCGACCTGGTAGCCGACATGGTCAAGCGCGCCCAGCCGAAGCAGATTCCATTTGCGGTGGTCTCGTGCCCCGAATTCCTGCGCGAGGGGACGGCCATCGCCGATTTCATGAACCCGCACCGCACCATCATCGGCTCGCTGGACCCTGCGGCCGCCGAGCAAGTGGCGCAACTGCACCTGCCCTTGCGCGCCCCCATCGTCATCACCGACCTGCGCACGGCAGAGATGGTCAAATATGCCTCCAATGCCTTCCTGGCAACCAAGATTTCCTTCATCAACGAAATCGCCGACATCTGCGAAGCCCTCGGCGCCGACGTAAAGGAAGTGGCCGCCGGGATGGGCTACGACAAGCGCATCGGCCCAGCCATGCTCGATGCCGGTATCGGCTGGGGCGGCTCGTGCTTCCCCAAGGATGTCAAGGCGCTGGTTTACATGGCCGAGCAGCACCGCGTGACTCCGCACATCCTGAACTCGGTCACACGCGTCAACTACGACCGTCGCAAGGCTGTGGTGGCGCGTTTGTCCAAACTGACCGGCGGGCTGAAGGGCAAGACCATCGGCCTGCTGGGGCTGGCGTTCAAGGAAAACACCGACGACATGCGTGATGCTCCCTCCCTGACCGTGGCGCACGAACTGCTGGCAGCCGGTGCCATTGTGCGCGGCTGTGACCCCGTGGCAGTGGAAGTGGCCCGCCCACTCCTGCCCGGCGTAGAACTGTTCACGGACCCATATGAGATGGCGAGCGGCTGCGACGCCATCATGGTGATCTCCCCCTGGAACGAATTCAAGCAACTCGACCTGAAAAAGATCAAGGGGCTACTCAAGTCGCCGGTCATCTTCGACACCCGCAACATCTACAACCCCGTAGAAATGAAAGCCCTAGGTTTCAAGTACCGCTCCATCGGGCGCGGTTTCAACGGCGGGTAGCATGGCGGAAGAAAAAGGGCCACCCGTCTGCGACTACGAGGGATCCGACTACCAATCCCGCTTCTGGGAGAAGGGTGGGCATGAATATGAGGACCGTTGCGAAGCGCACGCGCTCAAGCGCCTCCTGCCCGCCGGCGGGAAACTGATGCTCGAGCTGGGCGCTGGCGCAGGACGCAACACGCCGCGCTACAACGGCTTCGAACGCGTTGTCCTGCTCGATTACTCGCGCACGCAACTGCGCCTGGCGCAGGAAAAACTGGGGCGTTCCGGGCGCTACGTCTACGTGGCGGCCAATATCTACCGCTTGCCGTTCGTGGATGGGCTGTTCGACGCCGCCACCATGATCCGCACCCTGCACCACATGGCCGACGCCCCCGCCGCCCTGAAGCAGGTTCGTAACACGCTCCGGCCGGGGGCGGTCTTCATCCTGGAATTTGCCAACAAGCGCAACCTGAAAGCCATCCTGCGCTACGCCCTGCGCCGCCAGACCTGGAACCCGTTCGCGCCTGAAGCGGTGGAATTCATGCCCCTCAACTTCGACTTTCACCCGCGCGCCGTTTTCAACTGGCTGACCGGGCTGGATTTCCAAATCGAGAAAATCCGCACCGTCTCACACTTCCGCATCAGCCTGCTCAAACGGCTCATCCCCGCCGCCTGGCTGGCCGGGTTGGACAGTCTCTTCCAGTGGACAGGCAGCCTCTTCCAATACACCCCCAGCGTCTTCGTGCGCGCCCGGCTTGCCGGTCTGACCAATGGGACGCCGCCCGAAAATGAGATTGCTTTCTTCAAGTGCCCAAAATGCGGACATACCCCGCTGGAGGCCGCGCCTGGTCACCTGGCCTGCTTGGGCTGCGGGACAAAGTGGCCGATCGAGGGCGGCATTTACAACTTCAAGGATTGATACCGTCATAACCTACCCGTCGCGGAAACGGGCGGGAGCGACATAGTTGTAGGAAAAGCCGGGGACAGGCGGACCAGGCTCGAGGTCCCGGCGGGCGGCAGCCCGGATAATCAAATCAGGCGGAAGGTTCACAGGGAAACGATCTCGCCCCTCAAACTGTCTTCGCTCAGGCCGATCAGGCGGACAGCCTCCAGCCGGTTCCAGCGCGGTTCAGGAGCGCTCGCGGCAACGCGCAGATAGTTGTCGGTCAGGCCTTCCATTTGCCAACCGGAATCGCTCAGTTGGCCGGTGGATTCCCACAGAACGGTCAGCGTCTGGCCGATGAATCGGGTGCGGTAGGCCGCGGCCGATTCGGCGAAGACCTCCCGCAGGCGGGCGCTGCGCTGACGGGCCACGTCGCCTCGGATGTGATTCTTCATGCGCGCCGCGGGAGTGCCGGGGCGAGCCGAGTATGTGAAGACATGCCCGCCGGCAAATTCCATCCGGCGCACGAAGTCGAGCGTCTCCTGAAACTCGGCCTCCGTCTCGCCCGGAAAGCCCACGATGACATCGGTGGTGATGGCAACATCCGGAATCAGTTCCCGCGCCGCTTCGATCAGGGCCGCAAAGGAGACCGGGGTGGTTTTGCGCGCCATGCGCCGCAGGACCGTTTCGCTGCCAGACTGGAGAGGCAGGTGCAGGTGGCGGCACAGGCGCGGCTCCTGCCAGAGTTGGAAGAAACCGGCGCCCAGGTCCCAAGGTTCGAGCGAGGAGAGGCGCAGGCGCGGGATCCGGGTGCGGGCGAGGAGATCGGACATCAGGTCCGCGAGCCGCCGGGGGGAGGAAAAATCCCGCCCCCACGCGCCGAGGTGGACACCCGTCAGGACGATTTCCTGCGCCCCGCCATCCAGGGCAGATTGCACATCGCGCAGGATGCCGTCAAGCGGGCGGGAGCGGGAATCGCCGCGGGCAATGGTGGTGATGCAGAAGGTACAGGCGTTGTCGCAGCCGTCCTGCACCTTGACGAAGGCGCGGGTGCGGCTGCGCAGACCGGGAAGCGGCTGACGCGCCAGCGGCTCGAGGTCGAAGAACTCGGACGGCAGGCCGAGCAAGTCGGCGGTGAGGGTATCTTTTTCGAGGTTGGGGACAATGCGCACCACGCCAGGCAGACCGGCAGCCTGTTCCGGTTCGAGGGTGGCCCAGCAGCCGGTGGCGACGATGCGATCCACGCCGAGACGCGCCGCCTGGCGGATCTTGCTGCGCGAGTCGGCAGCGGCCTCGGAGGTGACGGTGCAGGTGTTGACTACCGCCAGGTCGGCTTCGGCGGCGCTGGCGACGATCTCATGCCCGGCAGCGCGAAACTGGCGGGCGAGGGTCTCGATCTCTGCCTGGTTCAATCGGCAGCCAATCGTATCGAGGAAGATTTTCACCGGGAAATTGCTCGCAGGACGGTTACGTGATGCTAACGGCCACCTGTTCCCCATAGCCAAGCAGGGCTTTGACCATTTCGGGGCTGCGGCCCTCGGCATAGACGCGCAGCACCGGCTCGGTGCCGGAGGGGCGGATGAGCAGCCAGGAATCGTCGGCCAGGATGTATTTGACGCCGTCCATGCTGGTGATGTCGGCGACAGGCTGCCCGCTAATGGCAGCAGGAGCCCGTTTGATCAGGTAGTCGGTCATCTCGTCTTTGGCCACCGGGCGGCTCAGGCGCATGTCGGTGCGTTCGTAGAAGACGGGGCCGACATCCGACAACAGTTCATCCACGAGGAGGCGCAGGGGCTTGCGGCTGGCAGCGATCATCTCGACCAGCAGCAGCCCCATGATGGGCCCGTCTCCTTCGGGGATGTGCCCCTTGAAGGAAATTCCGCCCGACTCCTCGCCGCCAATGAGTACATCTTCAGCCATCATGTGATCGGCAATGTAGTTGAAGCCGACGGGCG
Source organism: Blastopirellula marina (assembly GCA_020721965.1). Lineage (GTDB taxonomy): Bacteria > Planctomycetota > Planctomycetia > Pirellulales > Thermoguttaceae > Thermogutta. Next base: position 6,710 of record DYLS01000105.1, read on the forward strand.
TTTCGTAGAGTTTCAGGCCGTAGCGCCGGCACAGCCGGTCTATCATGCGCGTGGTGGAAACGGTGCGCACCACTGCGCCGCCCAGGCCGCGTTTCTCGACCAGGTAACGGAGCGACAGCGCCATGATCTTGTGCGGGTCCACGAACGCGCCGGCCTCGTCCATGGCGCCGATGCGGTCGGCGTCGCCGTCGGTGCTGAGGCCGAAACTGCCCATGCCGGTGGCGATGGCTCCCGCCAGCGCGCCCAGATTCTTGGCAATTGGTTCGGGATGCACGCCGCCGAAGCCGGGGTTCATCTCGCCGCGGATCTCGGTGATCTCACAGCCCGTCCCTTGCAGGAAGGCTTTGATGACGCCGCGTCCAGAGCCGTGCATCGAATCAACCACGAAACGCTGGGGAGCGTCGGCGATTATATCGGTGCGGATGAGGTTGCGCAGGTGGGCAAAGTAATCGGTAAGGGGATTGAACTTCTGGATGAGGCCTTTTTGGCGCGCCAGGTCGAAGTCCATCAGGTTCGGACCCCGCGCCCGCTCCTCGTTATCGTTGAGATAGACCTCCACCCGGCGGCATTGTTCCGGCAATGCCGATCCACCATAGGCAGCCTTGAGTTTGACGCCGTTGTAGCGCGGCGCGTTGTGCGAGGCCGTGATCATGATGCCGGCGATGGCGTTCATGTGCTTGATGGCGTACGAGATGGCCGGCGTGGGCGCGTCGGACTGCGCCAGGTAAACGGTGTAGCCGTTGGCGGCCAGGACGCGCGCCGCTTCCATCGCATACCGGTCGGATAGGAAACGCGTGTCGTAGCCAACGACAAACTTGCGCGCGTCCGGGACGGGGCCGCCGTTGCCGGATTTATCCCAATGCTCAGAGGCCACAGCGTCGGCGATGGCTTGGGTCAACATGCGCAGGTTGCTAAAGGTAAAGGTGTCTGAGATGACGGCGCGCCAGCCGTCGGTGCCAAAGTGGATGGTCATGCAAAACTCCAGGGTTAGATTTTTCGTTGAAATTACGGGGTCGGGGTGAGCGTGAGCGTGCTTGTGCGTGTGGGCGCCGGGGTGGCCGCGGCCAGTACGCTTTGCAGCACCCAGCCCTCCAGACCGTTTTCCGTGCGGATGCGCACCCAGGGGATCGTTCCCACCATCTCGATCTCGGGGAACACTTGCACCAGCGTGCCGTTGAGCAGGGTGGTAAGCACATCCCCGAAAGCCGGTTCCGAGCGGACGATAGCGCCGCCGCCCGTCGAGGCGGCGATGACCGCGTAGGCGGGGGTGGGAATGCCCGTCGGCGTGGCGGAAGGCGTCTCGGACGGGGAGAGGGTAAAGGTCCGGGTGGGAGCGCCGGGGGTGGCCGAGGGCGGCAGGCCGCGGGTCGGGGAGGCAAGTCCCAGCGGGGTTGATGTGTAGAGCGGTTCGGGGGTCCCGCTGCGGCTGATGATCCACCCGGCCAGGCCGGTAAAGATGGCCAGCGCGGCCGCGCAAACCAGCCCGACCAGAACGGGGAGGAAGTAGCCGGTGAAATTCAGCGGCTTGAAGCGCATCACAGCCAGGCCGATCATGCCGGTCAGGGTGGCGAGGGCAAGGTAGGTGAGGAAGACCAGGATGCCGTCTGGCCAGAGATTCGCTGCGCCAATGCCCAGGCCGAAACCGGCGGAGGCGGCCGGCAGGAAGAAGCCGTAGGCCAGCATGATGCTGGGCAGGAGCGGGCGGCGCTCGCCGCGCACGAAGGCCAGCGCCAGCAGGAGCGCGCCCGCGATGACAATCAGCAGGTCAGGCCACCAGAGGTGGGCATGGATGTCGGCGCTGAAAAGCGGCAACGGCAGGAAGACGCGCCCCAGCAGGCCGACGAGGGCGCTGGGAAGAAAGACCAGCAGGACGGCGATCAGCAGGCTGGCCAGCGTTTGCAGGAAGAAGCGCCAGCCCCCGGTGACGGCGGCCAGCGAGAGACCAACCCAGGGGGTAAGCAGCGGGGCGAGGAGCAGCCCCAGCAGGAGCATGGCATGTGAGTCGAGCAGGTAGCCCGCGCCGAGCAGGATGCCGCTGAAAATGGCAAACAGGAAGAAATCGTAGGCCGGAAAGGCTCGCCGCGCCAGGTCATCAAGCAGCAGGGCGCGCGCATCCGCGCCAGGCACAAGCAGGGTACGGCGGGCGCGCCGCCTCCGAGCGCGGGAGGGCGAAGAAAGGTCCTCGGGGCGGATGAGGGGAGTAAAATCATCGGGGAGATCGGTCGTCTCCGGGAACTCCACCTCGGGGATTTCGCCTTGGGGGTCTCCGTTCTCTTCAGGTGGGTGGGGGGCTTCGGGGAGAGTCATTTTCGCAAACTCGCTACCAATCGCAGAGGTTTCTCGAACAGTTCGAGAGCAGAAAGGATGTCGGGCGCCGCCAGGTCGGCGGCGAGCAGAGTCTCCACAGCGGTGCCTTCGCGCGAAAGGACGCAAATCCCCAGCGCGGCGAGGCGCAGCATCTCCGCATCGTTGGCGCCCTGCCCGATGGCCGCTACCGTCCCGGCGTCCAGGCTGCGGACGAATGCGGCCTTCTGGGCAGCCTCGTCCCCCGGCTGGAGGCGGACAGCCTGCAGGTTCAACTGGCGGTCAATGGCAAACTGCTGACCGTGCGTATCGGCGGTCACAAGATGGACCTCGAGCCGGTCGCGCAGCGCCGAGAGGCGTTTGGCCACGCCTTCGAGCAACCGGCCATCCACGGCCAACGTGCCGTTGACATCCAGGACAAGGCGCTTGAGTTGCAGGTTGCCGCGCCCGGGGATTTCGAGTTCGATCATCGCCGGTATTATACCTGACTGGCCGAAAAGGGAGCAGGGAGACGAAACCCGCCGCGCCGCGCTTGACCGGCCTGCGGTTCTGGAGTAAAATCCCGTCCGCTTAAAAACGATGCCCCTTTAGCTCAGTGGATTAGAGCGTTTGGTTGCGGACCAAAAGGCCGCGTGTTCGAGTCACGCAAGGGGCGCCATGCAGAAGCGGGTTGCCCGCTTCTTTTGTTTTGGGAGAAACGATGGAAAAATACCAAATCCTGTTGACGAACGACGACGGCATCCGCTCGCCAGGCCTGTGGGCAGCCGCCGAGGCGCTCGCGGACCTGGGATATGTCACCGTGGCCGCGCCGCGCGAACAGTCCTCGGGCATGGGCCGCAGCCTGCCCTCCGCCTCGGACGGAGTCATCCGGCCCGAGGTCCTGACCGTGCGCGGCAAGCAGTGGACAGTCTATTCGGTCGGCGGGTCGCCGGCGCAGGCTGTCCTGCACGGCATCCTGGAAATCATGCCGCGCAAACCAGACCTGGTCGTTTCGGGCATCAACTATGGCGAGAACATGGCCACCAGCATCACCATCTCCGGGACGGTGGGCGCGGCGATGGAAGCGGCCGCGATGGGAGCCCGTTCACTGGCAATGTCGCTCGAGACCGGGGTGGAGCATCACAATTCCTATTCACGCGAGATTGATTTTTCCACAGCGGCGCATTTCACGGCCTTCTTCGCACACCTTCTTTTGGAGAAGAGCATGCCCCCCGATGTGGACCTGCTCAAAGTGGATGTTCCATCTGACGCCACCCCGCAGACAGCCTGGCAGGTGACGCGTCTGGCGCGCCAGTACTACTTTGTGCCTATCGCGCCGGTGCGCTCGTCATGGGAAGAGCCTAAACGGGTGGGATACAGGATGGAGCCCAACCTCGATTGCGAACCCGACAGCGACGTGTATGCCCTGCGGGTGAAGCGCATCGTCTCGGTCACGCCGCTCAGCCTAGACTTGACCTCCCGCGTGCGGCTAGACGATTTGAGCGCGCTTCTGAGAGCGTAACCCTCCTGTGGGCCTTCTGAAGTGAAAGGGCTTTGTTATTTTCAAGTCCTTGCAAGGGGTTAAAATAGACGCGTTCATTTCCCAGGGATGACCATGCCGAAATCCCCAGTCCCGCCGCTTTGCTTCGCCTTTGCACTGCTATTCGTGCTGCTTGCCGCCTGCGCCCCTGCCCCAACACCGGCCCCGGAAATCAACACGGTCGTAAACACCGTGGAGGCGACTCACATTGTGACTGTCGAAGTGACGAGCCTTGTCGAAGTGCCCGTTACCAGCACGCCCACCGCCACGCCGAACTACACCCCCACCTCGTCGCTGACGCCTACCCGGACGCGCATCCCTTCGATCACTCCCACGTGGAATCCTCCCAAAGTCAGCATCCTCGAACACTCCGCCTGTTACTACGGCCCAGACACAGACTACCTGTTCAAATACGGCCTGAACGCTACTGTCTGGATGCGGGTAATTGGGCGCAACTCGGACGGTACCTGGCTGTTCGTCAAAGCCGGCAACGATCCCGACTGGAACGGCTGCTGGATCCAAACCGAGAAGGTGGAATTTCTCTCCGGGCAGGTGAGCGACGTCCCGGAGTACTGGATGGGCCTGCCCGGCTCGACCCTTTACCTGCCGCCGATGAACGTGAGCGTCAACCGCGTAGGGGACGTGGTCACGGTCTCCTGGGAGGCAGTCTGGATGACGGAGGATGATTACCGCGGCTACCTGATCGAAGCCTGGGTCTGCCAGGACGGCAAACAGGTCTTCCAAGCCATCGGGCGCCCCGCCCCGCTCCCCCTCCCGCCCGTGACAGAGAACGTCGGCACCTTCTCGGTCGAGATAATAGATGAACCCGGCTGCCTTGTCCCTTCCAACGCCCGCCTCTACTCGGTCGAAAAACACGGTTATACCAATTTCCGTATTCTCCCCTGGCCCCCACACGAACCGACTCCCACTCCAACCCGGACGCCCGTTCCCTAATCGGGCTTTTCACCGGCGCAGACACCGAGACTTGATGAATACTCCCGGCCCTTTTTACAAACTCTGTCTCACTCTCGGCACGGCTTTGCTGGCCCTCTTGGTTTCCTGCTCTCCTTCCCGGCCGCAAACGTCAAACACGCCTGCTGTCCAGACCCTCGAAGTCACCCAACTGGTGACGCGCGATGTAACCGTGGAGGTCACGCGGGTGATCGAGGTTCCGGTGACAGTCACGCCGTCGGCCACATGGCAATTCACGCCCACGCCTTCCCTCACGCCTACTATCACGCCCACACCTGAACTGCCGCAAGCCTCGATCTTGGAATATACCGACTGCCTTCATGGGCCGGGGGACTTTTACATCTACAAGACCAGTTATCCCGCCGGCAGCCGGGTGGAAGTGGTGGGGCGCAGCCAGGACGCTTTGTGGATCAATATTCAGGAAATCCATGGCTGGAACGCCTGCTGGATCCCGGCAAGCCGGGCAAAACTCGACAGCGGAAGCGTCGCCGACCTGCCGTTCGTCTATACCGCCCTGCCAGTGACACGTTACGATTACCGCTCCCCCACCACAACCGCAAGCCGGGACGGCGACGTGGTGACAGTCTCCTGGGAGGCAGTCTGGATGTCCGAGACCGAACTGCGTGGTTACCTGATCGAAGCCTGGGTCTGCCAGGAGGAGCAGTTCATTTTCCTACCGGTCAACGTTGCCCCGACGTATGAGGAAAACGTCGGCACGATTACAGTTGAAATCACGGACGAGGCCGGCTGTTCGCAGCCATCCCACGCCCGCATTGCCACGGCCACAAAGCGCGGTTACACCCTGTTTGAGAAGATCTTCTGGCCCCCGCCCTAGAACACCGGAAAAGAGAGTCAACATGCCCGATTATGCCGATTTTGTCGCCAGGTATCCCGCCTACGATAAAACTCATGACATTGATGAACTGCGCCAGGGCGAGTACAGCCGTCTCGACCGGCTGGGGCACATCTACATGGACTACACAGGCGGCGGGCTGTATGCCGAGTCGCAGTTGCGCCTGCACCAAGAACTCCTGAGCAGTAACGTATTTGGCAACCCTCACTCTGCCAATCCGACCTCCATGGCCGCCACCCGTCTGGTGGAATCGGCGCGCGAATACGTGCTTCATTTCTTCAATGCCTCGCCCGATGAATACGTCTGTATCTTCACCCCGAACGCCAGCGGCGCACTCAAACTGGTGGGCGAAGCCTACCCCTTTGGCAAAGGCTGTCACTACCTGCTGGCTTTCGACAACCACAACTCTGTCAACGGCATACGGGAGTATGCGCGCGTCAAGGGCGCCGACGTGACCTACATCCCCATCATGCTGCCCGATATGCGCATGGACGAGACCATGCTCGATTCGTACCTGGACCTGGGGACCGGCGGCCGTGCGAACCTGTTTGCCTACCCCGCCCAATCCAACTTCTCCTCCGTCCAGCACCCGCTGGAGTGGATCGAAAAAGCCCACGCCAAAGGCTGGGACGTGCTCCTCGACGCGGCCGCCTTTGTCCCCACCAGCCGCCTCGACCTGGGGAAGTGGAAGCCCGATTTCGTCCCGCTCTCGTTCTACAAGATGTTCGGCTATCCCACCGGCATCGGGGCGCTGATTGCCCGCCGCGAGGCGCTGAAAAAACTACGCCGCCCCTGGTTTGCCGGCGGCACGATCACGGTCGCCTCGGTGCAGGGAGACAAGCATTACCTGGCCGAAGCGCCGGCCGCCTTTGAAGACGGCACGCTCGATTATCTCAACATCCCGGCCGTGGAAATCGGCCTGAAGCACCTCGAATCAATTGGCATGGACCTGATCCACGAGCGGGTGCGCTGCCTGACCGGTTGGCTGCTAGACAACCTGTCCACCCTGAAACACAGCACCGGGGTCCCGCTGGCGCGCATTTACGGGCCGCTGACGACGGAGGCGCGCGGCGGCGCAGTCGCCGTCAATTTCTTCGATAGGGAAAATCAGCCGATTGACATCCGCGCCGTCGAACGGGCAGCGAACGAACGCAACATCTCCCTGCGGACGGGCTGTTTCTGCAACCCCGGCGCGGGCGAGATCGCCCTCCAGATTTCGAAGATGGAACTGGCGGCCTGCTTCTCCCAACCCGGCCACATTCAGCGTTTGACCTACGACGATTTCCGTACCTGCATTGACGATAAGGCCTCCGGCGCGGTGCGCATCTCGGTGGGCATGGTCAGCAATTTCGAGGATGTGCAGGCGGCGCTTGCGCTGGCAGAAGGATTATTGGATCAGCCCAAATGAGGCGTGTGCAGGGAGAGACATATATCCTAATTTTGAAAATCAAGATCGAAATTTTTCGCCATGCCGGTATAATAGACATAACACCAGGTAACTGGACAAAATTATTCCAAAAGGAGAGTGTTTATGAAACGCAACAAAATCTTCATTGGCCTTGCCATTTTCGTACTGCTCGCGGCCACCCTGGCCTGCGCATTCGGCGGGACCAGCGGTTCGAGCGAACCAATGGCCGGACTGGCCGGCAAGTGGCGCGACAACTACGAGAACACTGTCCACACCATCGTGTGGACCGGCACAACCTACACTGTTGCTTCTTCCATCAATGACACACGAGGCGCCTACAGCATCCTGAGCGAAGACTGGAATGGCAGCACCTTCACCTTCACCTACAGTGTCCCGGATGGCGCGGACGTCACCATCGAATGCGTGGCCGTACGCGGCAACGAGTTGGATATAAACTGGTGGAGCACTAACGGCAACTCCGGCGAGGATGTGTTCACCCGCGAACCATAATCGGACCGGCATCCTGATTACCAAGCCCCCCGGCAAAATCCATGACCGGGGGTCTTCTTAAATTAATCGCCAGGAACTTGATTCCATAATTTTGGCAGTATAATCCGGTCATGGGTGCATCCAAAATGGATCCGAGCGACGCCCCGGTCATGATCGTCGAGTTCAGCGACTATCAGTGCCCGTATTGCAAAATCTGGCACGATGAGGTGCTGCCGCTCATCCTGGCCGAATACGGCGACCAGGTCCGCTACATCTACCGAGATTATCCGCTCAGAGGACATTCAGAAGCCCAGCCCGCCGCCGAAGCGGCCAACTGCGCCGGAGAACAGGATGCTTACTAGGAATTCCACGATGCCATCTTCAGCGGAGAATATGGTTATGGGCGCTCGGCATACGTGCAGTACGCGCGCGACCTCGGCTTGGATGCCGAAGCGTTCAACAAATGACTCTCCTGCAAAAAGGCTATTGCACCGCACAGCACGCGAAGACCGCCAGGAAAATGCAAAATCACAAATCATTATTCAAGATAATCT
>DYLS01000106.1 GCA_020721965.1 Blastopirellula marina
CCTGGCGGTCTTCGCGTGCTGTGCGGTGCAATAGCCTTTTTGCAGGAGAGTCATTTGTTGAACGCTTCGGCATCCAAGCCGAGGTCGCGCGCGTACTGCACGTATGCCGAGCGCCCATAACCATATTCTCCGCTGAAGATGGCATCGTGGAATTCCTAGTAAGCATCCTGTTCTCCGGCGCAGTTGGCCGCTTCGGCGGCGGGCTGGGCTTCTGAATGTCCTCTGAGCGGATAATCTCGGTAGATGTAGCGGACCTGGTCGCCGTATTCGGCCAGGATGAGCGGCAGCACCTCATCGTGCCAGATTTTGCAATACGGGCACTGATAGTCGCTGAACTCGACGATCATGACCGGGGCGTCGCTCGGATCCATTTTGGATGCACCCATGACCGGATTATACTGCCAAAATTATGGAATCAAGTTCCTGGCGATTAATTTAAGAAGACCCCCGGTCATGGATTTTGCCGGGGGGCTTGGTAATCAGGATGCCGGTCCGATTATGGTTCGCGGGTGAACACATCCTCGCCGGAGTTGCCGTTAGTGCTCCACCAGTTTATATCCAACTCGTTGCCGCGTACGGCCACGCATTCGATGGTGACGTCCGCGCCATCCGGGACACTGTAGGTGAAGGTGAAGGTGCTGCCATTCCAGTCTTCGCTCAGGATGCTGTAGGCGCCTCGTGTGTCATTGATGGAAGAAGCAACAGTGTAGGTTGTGCCGGTCCACACGATGGTGTGGACAGTGTTCTCGTAGTTGTCGCGCCACTTGCCGGCCAGTCCGGCCATTGGTTCGCTCGAACCGCTGGTCCCGCCGAATGCGCAGGCCAGGGTGGCCGCGAGCAGTACGAAAATGGCAAGGCCAATGAAGATTTTGTTGCGTTTCATAAACACTCTCCTTTTGGAATAATTTTGTCCAGTTACCTGGTGTTATGTCTATTATACCGGCATGGCGAAAAATTTCGATCTTGATTTTCAAAATTAGGATATATGTCTCTCCCTGCACACGCCTCATTTGGGCTGATCCAATAATCCTTCTGCCAGCGCAAGCGCCGCCTGCACATCCTCGAAATTGCTGACCATGCCCACCGAGATGCGCACCGCGCCGGAGGCCTTATCGTCAATGCAGGTACGGAAATCGTCGTAGGTCAAACGCTGAATGTGGCCGGGTTGGGAGAAGCAGGCCGCCAGTTCCATCTTCGAAATCTGGAGGGCGATCTCGCCCGCGCCGGGGTTGCAGAAACAGCCCGTCCGCAGGGAGATGTTGCGTTCGTTCGCTGCCCGTTCGACGGCGCGGATGTCAATCGGCTGATTTTCCCTATCGAAGAAATTGACGGCGACTGCGCCGCCGCGCGCCTCCGTCGTCAGCGGCCCGTAAATGCGCGCCAGCGGGACCCCGGTGCTGTGTTTCAGGGTGGACAGGTTGTCTAGCAGCCAACCGGTCAGGCAGCGCACCCGCTCGTGGATCAGGTCCATGCCAATTGATTCGAGGTGCTTCAGGCCGATTTCCACGGCCGGGATGTTGAGATAATCGAGCGTGCCGTCTTCAAAGGCGGCCGGCGCTTCGGCCAGGTAATGCTTGTCTCCCTGCACCGAGGCGACCGTGATCGTGCCGCCGGCAAACCAGGGGCGGCGTAGTTTTTTCAGCGCCTCGCGGCGGGCAATCAGCGCCCCGATGCCGGTGGGATAGCCGAACATCTTGTAGAACGAGAGCGGGACGAAATCGGGCTTCCACTTCCCCAGGTCGAGGCGGCTGGTGGGGACAAAGGCGGCCGCGTCGAGGAGCACGTCCCAGCCTTTGGCGTGGGCTTTTTCGATCCACTCCAGCGGGTGCTGGACGGAGGAGAAGTTGGATTGGGCGGGGTAGGCAAACAGGTTCGCACGGCCGCCGGTCCCCAGGTCCAGGTACGAATCGAGCATGGTCTCGTCCATGCGCATATCGGGCAGCATGATGGGGATGTAGGTCACGTCGGCGCCCTTGACGCGCGCATACTCCCGTATGCCGTTGACAGAGTTGTGGTTGTCGAAAGCCAGCAGGTAGTGACAGCCTTTGCCAAAGGGGTAGGCTTCGCCCACCAGTTTGAGTGCGCCGCTGGCGTTCGGGGTGAAGATACAGACGTATTCATCGGGCGAGGCATTGAAGAAATGAAGCACGTATTCGCGCGCCGATTCCACCAGACGGGTGGCGGCCATGGAGGTCGGATTGGCAGAGTGAGGGTTGCCAAATACGTTACTGCTCAGGAGTTCTTGGTGCAGGCGCAACTGCGACTCGGCATACAGCCCGCCGCCTGTGTAGTCCATGTAGATGTGCCCCAGCCGGTCGAGACGGCTGTACTCGCCCTGGCGCAGTTCATCAATGTCATGAGTTTTATCGTAGGCGGGATACCTGGCGACAAAATCGGCATAATCGGGCATGTTGACTCTCTTTTCCGGTGTTCTAGGGCGGGGGCCAGAAGATCTTCTCAAACAGGGTGTAACCGCGCTTTGTGGCCGTGGCAATGCGGGCGTGGGATGGCTGCGAACAGCCGGCCTCGTCCGTGATTTCAACTGTAATCGTGCCGACGTTTTCCTCATACGTCGGGGCAACGTTGACCGGTAGGAAAATGAACTGCTCCTCCTGGCAGACCCAGGCTTCGATCAGGTAACCACGCAGTTCGGTCTCGGACATCCAGACTGCCTCCCAGGAGACTGTCACCACGTCGCCGTCCCGGCTTGCGGTTGTGGTGGGGGAGCGGTAATCGTAACGTGTCACTGGCAGGGCGGTATAGACGAACGGCAGGTCGGCGACGCTTCCGCTGTCGAGTTTTGCCCGGCTTGCCGGGATCCAGCAGGCGTTCCAGCCATGGATTTCCTGAATATTGATCCACAAAGCGTCCTGGCTGCGCCCCACCACTTCCACCCGGCTGCCGGCGGGATAACTGGTCTTGTAGATGTAAAAGTCCCCCGGCCCATGAAGGCAGTCGGTATATTCCAAGATCGAGGCTTGCGGCAGTTCAGGTGTGGGCGTGATAGTAGGCGTGAGGGAAGGCGTGGGCGTGAATTGCCATGTGGCCGACGGCGTGACTGTCACCGGAACCTCGATCACCCGCGTGACCTCCACGGTTACATCGCGCGTCACCAGTTGGGTGACTTCGAGGGTCTGGACAGCAGGCGTGTTTGACGTTTGCGGCCGGGAAGGAGAGCAGGAAACCAAGAGGGCCAGCAAAGCCGTGCCGAGAGTGAGACAGAGTTTGTAAAAAGGGCCGGGAGTATTCATCAAGTCTCGGTGTCTGCGCCGGTGAAAAGCCCGATTAGGGAACGGGCGTCCGGGTTGGAGTGGGAGTCGGTTCGTGTGGGGGCCAGGGGAGAATACGGAAATTGGTATAACCGTGTTTTTCGACCGAGTAGAGGCGGGCGTTGGAAGGGACAAGGCAGCCGGGTTCATCTATTATCTCGACCGAGAAGGTGCCGACGTTCTCTGTCACGGGCGGGAGGGGGAGCGGGGCGGGGCGCCCGATGGCTTGGAAGACCTGTTTGCCGTCCTGGCAGACCCAGGCTTCGATCAGGTAGCCGCGGTAATCATCCTCCGTCATCCAGACTGCCTCCCAGGAGACCGTGACCACGTCCCCTACGCGGTTGACGCTCACGTTCATCGGCGGCAGGTAAAGGGTCGAGCCGGGCAGGCCCATCCAGTACTCCGGGACGTCGCTCACCTGCCCGGAGAGAAATTCCACCTTCTCGGTTTGGATCCAGCAGCCGTTCCAGTCGGGATCGTTGCCGGCTTTGACGAACAGCCAGGTACCGTCCGAGTTGCGCCCAATTACCCGCATCCAGACAGTAGCGTTCAGGCCGTATTTGAACAGGTAGTCTGTGTCTGGGCCGTAGTAACAGGCGGAGTGTTCGAGGATGCTGACTTTGGGAGGATTCCACGTGGGAGTGATCGAAGGGATGCGCGTCCGGGTAGGCGTCAGCGACGAGGTGGGGGTGTAGTTCGGCGTGGCGGTGGGCGTGCTGGTAACGGGCACTTCGACAAGGCTCGTCACTTCGACAGTCACAATGTGAGTCGCCTCCACGGTGTTTACGACCGTGTTGATTTCCGGGGCCGGTGTTGGGGCAGGGGCGCAGGCGGCAAGCAGCACGAATAGCAGTGCAAAGGCGAAGCAAAGCGGCGGGACTGGGGATTTCGGCATGGTCATCCCTGGGAAATGAACGCGTCTATTTTAACCCCTTGCAAGGACTTGAAAATAACAAAGCCCTTTCACTTCAGAAGGCCCACAGGAGGGTTACGCTCTCAGAAGCGCGCTCAAATCGTCTAGCCGCACGCGGGAGGTCAAGTCTAGGCTGAGCGGCGTGACCGAGACGATGCGCTTCACCCGCAGGGCATACACGTCGCTGTCGGGTTCGCAATCGAGGTTGGGCTCCATCCTGTATCCCACCCGTTTAGGCTCTTCCCATGACGAGCGCACCGGCGCGATAGGCACAAAGTAGTACTGGCGCGCCAGACGCGTCACCTGCCAGGCTGTCTGCGGGGTGGCGTCAGATGGAACATCCACTTTGAGCAGGTCCACATCGGGGGGCATGCTCTTCTCCAAAAGAAGGTGTGCGAAGAAGGCCGTGAAATGCGCCGCTGTGGAAAAATCAATCTCGCGTGAATAGGAATTGTGATGCTCCACCCCGGTCTCGAGCGACATTGCCAGTGAACGGGCTCCCATCGCGGCCGCTTCCATCGCCGCGCCCACCGTCCCGGAGATGGTGATGCTGGTGGCCATGTTCTCGCCATAGTTGATGCCCGAAACGACCAGGTCTGGTTTGCGCGGCATGATTTCCAGGATGCCGTGCAGGACAGCCTGCGCCGGCGACCCGCCGACCGAATAGACTGTCCACTGCTTGCCGCGCACGGTCAGGACCTCGGGCCGGATGACTCCGTCCGAGGCGGAGGGCAGGCTGCGGCCCATGCCCGAGGACTGTTCGCGCGGCGCGGCCACGGTGACATATCCCAGGTCCGCGAGCGCCTCGGCGGCTGCCCACAGGCCTGGCGAGCGGATGCCGTCGTCGTTCGTCAACAGGATTTGGTATTTTTCCATCGTTTCTCCCAAAACAAAAGAAGCGGGCAACCCGCTTCTGCATGGCGCCCCTTGCGTGACTCGAACACGCGGCCTTTTGGTCCGCAACCAAACGCTCTAATCCACTGAGCTAAAGGGGCATCGTTTTTAAGCGGACGGGATTTTACTCCAGAACCGCAGGCCGGTCAAGCGCGGCGCGGCGGGTTTCGTCTCCCTGCTCCCTTTTCGGCCAGTCAGGTATAATACCGGCGATGATCGAACTCGAAATCCCCGGGCGCGGCAACCTGCAACTCAAGCGCCTTGTCCTGGATGTCAACGGCACGTTGGCCGTGGATGGCCGGTTGCTCGAAGGCGTGGCCAAACGCCTCTCGGCGCTGCGCGACCGGCTCGAGGTCCATCTTGTGACCGCCGATACGCACGGTCAGCAGTTTGCCATTGACCGCCAGTTGAACCTGCAGGCTGTCCGCCTCCAGCCGGGGGACGAGGCTGCCCAGAAGGCCGCATTCGTCCGCAGCCTGGACGCCGGGACGGTAGCGGCCATCGGGCAGGGCGCCAACGATGCGGAGATGCTGCGCCTCGCCGCGCTGGGGATTTGCGTCCTTTCGCGCGAAGGCACCGCTGTGGAGACTCTGCTCGCCGCCGACCTGGCGGCGCCCGACATCCTTTCTGCTCTCGAACTGTTCGAGAAACCTCTGCGATTGGTAGCGAGTTTGCGAAAATGACTCTCCCCGAAGCCCCCCACCCACCTGAAGAGAACGGAGACCCCCAAGGCGAAATCCCCGAGGTGGAGTTCCCGGAGACGACCGATCTCCCCGATGATTTTACTCCCCTCATCCGCCCCGAGGACCTTTCTTCGCCCTCCCGCGCTCGGAGGCGGCGCGCCCGCCGTACCCTGCTTGTGCCTGGCGCGGATGCGCGCGCCCTGCTGCTTGATGACCTGGCGCGGCGAGCCTTTCCGGCCTACGATTTCTTCCTGTTTGCCATTTTCAGCGGCATCCTGCTCGGCGCGGGCTACCTGCTCGACTCACATGCCATGCTCCTGCTGGGGCTGCTCCTCGCCCCGCTGCTTACCCCCTGGGTTGGTCTCTCGCTGGCCGCCGTCACCGGGGGCTGGCGCTTCTTCCTGCAAACGCTGGCCAGCCTGCTGATCGCCGTCCTGCTGGTCTTTCTTCCCAGCGCCCTCGTCGGCCTGCTGGGGCGCGTCTTCCTGCCGTTGCCGCTTTTCAGCGCCGACATCCATGCCCACCTCTGGTGGCCTGACCTGCTGATTGTCATCGCGGGCGCGCTCCTGCTGGCGCTGGCCTTCGTGCGCGGCGAGCGCCGCCCGCTCCTGCCCAGCATCATGCTGGCCTACGGCTTCTTCCTGCCGGCCGCCTCCGCCGGTTTCGGCCTGGGCATTGGCGCAGCGAATCTCTGGCCAGACGGCATCCTGGTCTTCCTCACCTACCTTGCCCTCGCCACCCTGACCGGCATGATCGGCCTGGCTGTGATGCGCTTCAAGCCGCTGAATTTCACCGGCTACTTCCTCCCCGTTCTGGTCGGGCTGGTTTGCGCGGCCGCGCTGGCCATCTTTACCGGCCTGGCCGGGTGGATCATCAGCCGCAGCGGGACCCCCGAACCGCTCTACACATCAACCCCGCTGGGACTTGCCTCCCCGACCCGCGGCCTGCCGCCCTCGGCCACCCCCGGCGCTCCCACCCGGACCTTTACCCTCTCCCCGTCCGAGACGCCTTCCGCCACGCCGACGGGCATTCCCACCCCCGCCTACGCGGTCATCGCCGCCTCGACGGGCGGCGGCGCTATCGTCCGCTCGGAACCGGCTTTCGGGGATGTGCTTACCACCCTGCTCAACGGCACGCTGGTGCAAGTGTTCCCCGAGATCGAGATGGTGGGAACGATCCCCTGGGTGCGCATCCGCACGGAAAACGGTCTGGAGGGCTGGGTGCTGCAAAGCGTACTGGCCGCGGCCACCCCGGCGCCCACACGCACAAGCACGCTCACGCTCACCCCGACCCCGTAATTTCAACGAAAAATCTAACCCTGGAGTTTTGCATGACCATCCACTTTGGCACCGACGGCTGGCGCGCCGTCATCTCAGACACCTTTACCTTTAGCAACCTGCGCATGTTGACCCAAGCCATCGCCGACGCTGTGGCCTCTGAGCATTGGGATAAATCCGGCAACGGCGGCCCCGTCCCGGACGCGCGCAAGTTTGTCGTTGGCTACGACACGCGTTTCCTATCCGACCGGTATGCGATGGAAGCGGCGCGCGTCCTGGCCGCCAACGGCTACACCGTTTACCTGGCGCAGTCCGACGCGCCCACGCCGGCCATCTCGTACGCCATCAAGCACATGAACGCCATCGCCGGCATCATGATCACGGCCTCGCACAACGCGCCGCGCTACAACGGCGTCAAACTCAAGGCTGCCTATGGTGGATCGGCATTGCCGGAACAATGCCGCCGGGTGGAGGTCTATCTCAACGATAACGAGGAGCGGGCGCGGGGTCCGAACCTGATGGACTTCGACCTGGCGCGCCAAAAAGGCCTCATCCAGAAGTTCAATCCCCTTACCGATTACTTTGCCCACCTGCGCAACCTCATCCGCACCGATATAATCGCCGACGCTCCCCAGCGTTTCGTGGTTGATTCGATGCACGGCTCTGGACGCGGCGTCATCAAAGCCTTCCTGCAAGGGACGGGCTGTGAGATCACCGAGATCCGCGGCGAGATGAACCCCGGCTTCGGCGGCGTGCATCCCGAACCAATTGCCAAGAATCTGGGCGCGCTGGCGGGAGCCATCGCCACCGGCATGGGCAGTTTCGGCCTCAGCACCGACGGCGACGCCGACCGCATCGGCGCCATGGACGAGGCCGGCGCGTTCGTGGACCCGCACAAGATCATGGCGCTGTCGCTCCGTTACCTGGTCGAGAAACGCGGCCTGGGCGGCGCAGTGGTGCGCACCGTTTCCACCACGCGCATGATAGACCGGCTGTGCCGGCGCTACGGCCTGAAACTCTACGAAACGCCCGTCGGCTTCAACTACATTGCCGATCACATGATGGCTGAAGATGTACTCATTGGCGGCGAGGAGTCGGGCGGAATTTCCTTCAAGGGGCACATCCCCGAAGGAGACGGGCCCATCATGGGGCTGCTGCTGGTCGAGATGATCGCTGCCAGCCGCAAGCCCCTGCGCCTCCTCGTGGATGAACTGTTGTCGGATGTCGGCCCCGTCTTCTACGAACGCACCGACATGCGCCTGAGCCGCCCGGTGGCCAAAGACGAGATGACCGACTACCTGATCAAACGGGCTCCTGCTGCCATTAGCGGGCAGCCTGTCGCCGACATCACCAGCATGGACGGCGTCAAATACATCCTGGCCGACGATTCCTGGCTGCTCATCCGCCCCTCCGGCACCGAGCCGGTGCTGCGCGTCTATGCCGAGGGCCGCAGCCCCGAAATGGTCAAAGCCCTGCTTGGCTATGGGGAACAGGTGGCCGTTAGCATCACGTAACCGTCCTGCGAGCAATTTCCCGGTGAAAATCTTCCTCGATACGATTGGCTGCCGATTGAACCAGGCAGAGATCGAGACCCTCGCCCGCCAGTTTCGCGCTGCCGGGCATGAGATCGTCGCCAGCGCCGCCGAAGCCGACCTGGCGGTAGTCAACACCTGCACCGTCACCTCCGAGGCCGCTGCCGACTCGCGCAGCAAGATCCGCCAGGCGGCGCGTCTCGGCGTGGATCGCATCGTCGCCACCGGCTGCTGGGCCACCCTCGAACCGGAACAGGCTGCCGGTCTGCCTGGCGTGGTGCGCATTGTCCCCAACCTCGAAAAAGATACCCTCACCGCCGACTTGCTCGGCCTGCCGTCCGAGTTCTTCGACCTCGAGCCGCTGGCGCGTCAGCCGCTTCCCGGTCTGCGCAGCCGCACCCGCGCCTTCGTCAAGGTGCAGGACGGCTGCGACAACGCCTGTACCTTCTGCATCACCACCATTGCCCGCGGCGATTCCCGCTCCCGCCCGCTTGACGGCATCCTGCGCGATGTGCAATCTGCCCTGGATGGCGGGGCGCAGGAAATCGTCCTGACGGGTGTCCACCTCGGCGCGTGGGGGCGGGATTTTTCCTCCCCCCGGCGGCTCGCGGACCTGATGTCCGATCTCCTCGCCCGCACCCGGATCCCGCGCCTGCGCCTCTCCTCGCTCGAACCTTGGGACCTGGGCGCCGGTTTCTTCCAACTCTGGCAGGAGCCGCGCCTGTGCCGCCACCTGCACCTGCCTCTCCAGTCTGGCAGCGAAACGGTCCTGCGGCGCATGGCGCGCAAAACCACCCCGGTCTCCTTTGCGGCCCTGATCGAAGCGGCGCGGGAACTGATTCCGGATGTTGCCATCACCACCGATGTCATCGTGGGCTTTCCGGGCGAGACGGAGGCCGAGTTTCAGGAGACGCTCGACTTCGTGCGCCGGATGGAATTTGCCGGCGGGCATGTCTTCACATACTCGGCTCGCCCCGGCACTCCCGCGGCGCGCATGAAGAATCACATCCGAGGCGACGTGGCCCGTCAGCGCAGCGCCCGCCTGCGGGAGGTCTTCGCCGAATCGGCCGCGGCCTACCGCACCCGATTCATCGGCCAGACGCTGACCGTTCTGTGGGAATCCACCGGCCAACTGAGCGATTCCGGTTGGCAAATGGAAGGCCTGACCGACAACTATCTGCGCGTTGCCGCGAGCGCTCCTGAACCGCGCTGGAACCGGCTGGAGGCTGTCCGCCTGATCGGCCTGAGCGAAGACAGTTTGAGGGGCGAGATCGTTTCCCTGTGAACCTTCCGCCTGATTTGATTATCCGGGCTGCCGCCCGCCGGGACCTCGAGCCTGGTCCGCCTGTCCCCGGCTTTTCCTACAACTATGTCGCTCCCGCCCGTTTCCGCGACGGGTAGGTTATGACGGTATCAATCCTTGAAGTTGTAAATGCCGCCCTCGATCGGCCACTTTGTCCCGCAGCCCAAGCAGGCCAGGTGACCAGGCGCGGCCTCCAGCGGGGTATGTCCGCATTTTGGGCACTTGAAGAAAGCAATCTCATTTTCGGGCGGCGTCCCATTGGTCAGACCGGCAAGCCGGGCGCGCACGAAGACGCTGGGGGTGTATTGGAAGAGGCTGCCTGTCCACTGGAAGAGACTGTCCAACCCGGCCAGCCAGGCGGCGGGGATGAGCCGTTTGAGCAGGCTGATGCGGAAGTGTGAGACGGTGCGGATTTTCTCGATTTGGAAATCCAGCCCGGTCAGCCAGTTGAAAACGGCGCGCGGGTGAAAGTCGAAGTTGAGGGGCATGAATTCCACCGCTTCAGGCGCGAACGGGTTCCAGGTCTGGCGGCGCAGGGCGTAGCGCAGGATGGCTTTCAGGTTGCGCTTGTTGGCAAATTCCAGGATGAAGACCGCCCCCGGCCGGAGCGTGTTACGAACCTGCTTCAGGGCGGCGGGGGCGTCGGCCATGTGGTGCAGGGTGCGGATCATGGTGGCGGCGTCGAACAGCCCATCCACGAACGGCAAGCGGTAGATATTGGCCGCCACGTAGACGTAGCGCCCGGAACGCCCCAGTTTTTCCTGCGCCAGGCGCAGTTGCGTGCGCGAGTAATCGAGCAGGACAACGCGTTCGAAGCCGTTGTAGCGCGGCGTGTTGCGTCCTGCGCCAGCGCCCAGCTCGAGCATCAGTTTCCCGCCGGCGGGCAGGAGGCGCTTGAGCGCGTGCGCTTCGCAACGGTCCTCATATTCATGCCCACCCTTCTCCCAGAAGCGGGATTGGTAGTCGGATCCCTCGTAGTCGCAGACGGGTGGCCCTTTTTCTTCCGCCATGCTACCCGCCGTTGAAACCGCGCCCGATGGAGCGGTACTTGAAACCTAGGGCTTTCATTTCTACGGGGTTGTAGATGTTGCGGGTGTCGAAGATGACCGGCGACTTGAGTAGCCCCTTGATCTTTTTCAGGTCGAGTTGCTTGAATTCGTTCCAGGGGGAGATCACCATGATGGCGTCGCAGCCGCTCGCCATCTCATATGGGTCCGTGAACAGTTCTACGCCGGGCAGGAGTGGGCGGGCCACTTCCACTGCCACGGGGTCACAGCCGCGCACAATGGCACCGGCTGCCAGCAGTTCGTGCGCCACGGTCAGGGAGGGAGCATCACGCATGTCGTCGGTGTTTTCCTTGAACGCCAGCCCCAGCAGGCCGATGGTCTTGCCCTTCAGCCCGCCGGTCAGTTTGGACAAACGCGCCACCACAGCCTTGCGACGGTCGTAGTTGACGCGTGTGACCGAGTTCAGGATGTGCGGAGTCACGCGGTGCTGCTCGGCCATGTAAACCAGCGCCTTGACATCCTTGGGGAAGCACGAGCCGCCCCAGCCGATACCGGCATCGAGCATGGCTGGGCCGATGCGCTTGTCGTAGCCCATCCCGGCGGCCACTTCCTTTACGTCGGCGCCGAGGGCTTCGCAGATGTCGGCGATTTCGTTGATGAAGGAAATCTTGGTTGCCAGGAAGGCATTGGAGGCATATTTGACCATCTCTGCCGTGCGCAGGTCGGTGATGACGATGGGGGCGCGCAAGGGCAGGTGCAGTTGCGCCACTTGCTCGGCGGCCGCAGGGTCCAGCGAGCCGATGATGGTGCGGTGCGGGTTCATGAAATCGGCGATGGCCGTCCCCTCGCGCAGGAATTCGGGGCACGAGACCACCGCAAATGGAATCTGCTTCGGCTGGGCGCGCTTGACCATGTCGGCTACCAGGTCGCCGGTCCCGATGGGGACGGTGGATTTGTTGATGATGATGAGGGGCGCGGTCATGTTCTCGGCGATGGATTTGGCCGCTGCGGCCACGTACTGCAAGTCTGCCTCGCCGTTCTCGCCCGAAGGTGTGCCGACAGCAATGAAGACAAATTCGCTGCCTTTCAATCCCCTGGCATAGGAGGTGGTGAACGAAAGCCTTCCGGCGCGCATGTTGCGTTCCACCAGTTCTTCCAAGCCCGGCTCATAGATGGGCAGAATGCCTTTTTTTAGGTTCTCAATGCGCTTCTCGTTCACGTCCACAGCCTGGACGCGGTTGCCGAGGTCTGCAAAGCACGCCGCAGTGACCAGCCCTACGTAGCCGACGCCGATGACACTAATCTGTTTCATGGGTCTCCTGATAGCAAATAGCAATTGGTGTGAAAACCGCCTATTTATACCATATCCGCCTAAAAGGCAGGAGCGGCGCCTGCCGCTCCTGTTTGCGAATGTTCGTTTCCTAACCGGCGGGCGTCGGGGTCGGGGCAGGCGGTGGGGGCGGGGGGGTGACCACCGGCAGGCGCTCGAAATCCTGTGGGCGCAGGAAGCCGCCGTAAACCCACATCTCGCCCAGGGCCAGGTAGCCTTCCTGCCCGGGGCTGATGCGCACCCACTTGTTTTCCAAGTCCTCCAGCCGGCCGTCGAAGTAGATGCAGGAATCCATGCTCAAGCCGCCGACCACAGGGTAATCCAGCCCCGGGCCGGCACGCACGTTGAGGCTGGCCGTGTCCACGCAGTATTTCACCCCGCTGATGACAGAGGTGGGGGTGGTAGTGAAGGTCGGGCTGGAGAGAATGACGGTGGGCGAGGCCGTCAGGGTGGGCGCGTCGGTCGGTTCGCGCGTCGGCGAGGAAGTGAAAGTGGGAGGGTTTGTGGCCGTCACGGTGACGGCCCCTGCCGTCCCGGTCAGGCGCGCCTCGGCGGTCTGTGTGGCCTGGAGGGCCAGTTTTTGCGGCTCCACCTTTTCGAGGTAGTTGAAGTACAGGGTGAGTCCTGTGCCAATCAGGCCGATTACCGCCGTAAAAATCGTGCCGATGAGCGCATATTTTGCGCCATCCGACATTTCACTCTTCTTTGCAGATTTGTTCTCGGGCATTGCTCTCCATCAACCTTTTTGCCAGGCGCTCGGTAATGGGTGAACTATACTCAAACTATCGCATTTCGTCAAATAATTCGTGAAAGTTGTCGCGGCCCAATTATGGTATATTGGCTTCATGCGCCTCCTGTTCGTTGCCGACGGCCGCTCGCCCACCGCCCTTTCCTGGCTGAGATACTGGGTGGAGAACCGGCACGAAGTTCACCTCGTCTCCACCTTCCCGTGCGAAATGCCGCTCGGGCTGGCCTCGTTCCACGTCCTCCCGGCCGCGTTTGGCGGAATGACCGGCGAGGGGACATCCGCCCGGCGGCGCGGGACCGTTTCCCGCCTGCGCGCCCTGCTGCGCCCCCTGCGCTACGCCCTCGGACCGTTGAGCCTGCCCCCGCATCAGAAACAATTCCGGCGGCTGGTGGATTTGCTCCGCCCCGACCTCGTCCACGCATTGCGCATCCCCTTCGAGGGGATGCTGGCCTGCGTCACCCCGCCCGGCATTCCATTCCTCGTCTCCATCTGGGGCAATGACCTGACCCTGCACGCCCGCGGCTCGCCGCTGATGGCGTCTCTCACCCGCCGCGTCCTGCGCCGCGCCGACAGCCTGCTGGCCGATACCCAGAGAGACCTCCGCCTGGCCGGGGAATGGGGTCTCGGCGCCGGCGCGCCGACTCTGGTGACGCCCGGGGCGGGGGGCATCCGGCTCGACGAACTGGCGGCAGGCTCGAGGTCCGCGCGGCTGCCGGAGGAACTGCCGGAAGCGCCGCTGGTGGTCAACCCGCGCGGACAGCGTCCCGGCAGTCTGCGGCAGGATGTCTTCTTCCGCGCCATCCCGCGCGTCCTGGAGCGGGTGCCGCAGGCATATTTCATCTGTCCGCCCCTGCGCGGCGACGCACAGGCCGAGGGCTGGGTGGCTGCCCTCGGCATCGAGGCGCGGACGCGTCTCTGGCCGAAGGTAGAGCAGGCGCAGTTGTGGGCGCTGATGCGCCGGGCGCAGGTGTTTGTCTCGCCGAGCGTGCACGACGGCACGCCCAATTCCCTGCTGGAGGCGATGGCCTGCGGCTGCCTGCCGGTGGCGGGAAACATTGAGTCCATGCGCGAATGGATCACCGACGGCGAGAACGGCCTGCTGGTGGACGCTTGCGACGAGCGGGCGCTGGCAGATGCCATTGTGCGGGGGTTAAACGACGCCGCTCTGCAGAACCGGGCCGCGCAGGTGAACGCGGCGCTGGTTGCAGAGCGGGCGGACTATGTGTGCAATATGCAGCGCGTCGGTGAGTTGTATGAAACAGTAATCGGGAAGCGCTGAAACGGCTTACTGCGGCTTGGGGGCGCGCAAGGCTTCGATGCGATCCTGCAGTTCGATGCGCTTGGTCGCCACAGCCTGCCGCACCTCGCCGGTGAAGGCGTCGAAGCGCTGGCGGATCTCACCGCGCAGTTCGTTCCCAGACTCGGGGGCAAAGAGCAGGGCCAGCGTCGCGCCGACCAATCCGCCAACCACTGCGCCAATTGTGAAACTCAAGGCTTTTCTCATGGGATCCTCCTGATAGGGTTGTTCGATCTTCTTTCCTGCGCTTATTATAGCAGGACTTAGGCAAGACAAACAGGATTTACAGGATGAAAGGCTGTTTCAGCAGCCAAAACGTCCTGAATATCCTATTCGTCCTTTTGAGTCAATTCGTTTTGCGTAAATCCTGGATGAACAAATCCGGGTGGCGCCGCGCTTAAACGTGGTCTGTATTTTTAGCCACAGATTACACAGATTTTCACGGATTTTGAATTCCAATCTGTGACTCTCCTGCAAAAAGGCTATTGCACCGCGCAGCACGCGAAGACCGCCAGGAAAATGCAAA
>DYLS01000261.1 GCA_020721965.1 Blastopirellula marina
CATTTCCTGCCGGGTCGGGATGACCATTCCCTGACGAGCTGTTCAAGATCGTCATTGCTGATCGGGTCATCGGCCTTGCGGCCAAGGATCTCGTTTATGAGCCGGGCCGGATACTTTCCCTTCAGGCTCATATCCCCGGTCAGCAATCGCATGGCCGCCTGCCGGTTCAAGGTCTGATCGTGCGGACTCCGGCACCTCTCCAGGGCCGCCCCGGCGAGCCGTCTGCGCACCCCGTTCATGACCCTGTTGAGACGGGCCATGGCACCTTGCAGCTTAGGATCATCCTTGTCTGGCGAAAAGGAGGCAAGAAGCTGCTCCACCTGCTCAAAATTCAGACCCTTATCCATGGTAAGGGAATCTGCGGACGACGGCGTCATGGTCAGGGCTGGCAGGGCGGGGCCGGCCATACCCTCTTCGAGAACGGCGGCGACCTCCATTCGGCCGATGATCTGATGATGCCCGGCGCCACTGGTGAGACGCTCCACCACATTTTGCAGCTCCCGGACATTGCCCGGGAAGGGCTGTTCGGTCAACAGGGCGAGCGCCTCGGGCGAAAAGGACACCCCCATCTTGCCCTGGCGCCTGGAAAAATTTTCCAGAAACTTGCGGGCAAGCAACGCGATATCCTCCTTCCTTTCCCGCAGGGGCGCCATAGTGATCGGCACCGTGTTGATCCGGTACAGGAGATCCTCGCGAAACCTTCCTGCCGCCACTTCTTTTGCCAGATCACGGGAAGTGGCGCAGATCAGCCGGATATCGACCGGGATCTCTTGCGCTTCGCCCACGCGGGTCACTTTGCGCTCCTGAAGTACTCGCAGTACCTTGACCTGCATCTCCAGGGGCATGTCGCCGATTTCATCAAGGAGCAAGGTGCCACCGGAGGCCAGTTCAAACTTACCCAGCCGGCCGTCAACCCCGGTTGCCACACGCCTAGCGATGCCGAACAACTCCGACTCAATCAGATATTCGGAAATCGCCGCCACATTCACGGCGACGAAAGGGCCTTTGGCGCGACCGGACATTCGGTGAATATAGTGGGCCAGCACCTCCTTACCGGTGCCGCTCTCTCCCAGAATCAGAATGGAGGCATCAGCCCGCGCATGGATGAAGGCCTGACGAAAAGAGGCAAGGCTGGCGGGGCTTTCCGCGTAAGTTGCTGCGTCAAGCCCAAGCAGTTGCTTACTGGCGCTTGCGCTGACCCTGCCGAAACGAAGCAGCACCTGTCGTACCTCGTAAGTCCCTAATTTGTGTTTGGACAGATAAGGTGTGGTCGTATTGCCGATTTCATCCTGCCGTTTGCTGGACAGCATCACCACCGGCAGGTCGGGGAAGTCGTGCAGAAGCCTCTCCCGGACCGTTACGCCGAAATTGTCGTCCCCCTTCTGACCACGAGGCGAGCCGTCGTCACGTCGCTCCCCAGAATCGAAATTGACATCCAGCAGCACCAAGGCCCATTGCCCACCGTTGCCACCTCTCGAACGTACAGCCGTATGGATGACCTCGTAATCGTTTTCCACCCAGCCGGTCCCCACACGCTGGCCCGAGCAGAACACCACCTCTGCCACCGGAGCGTCTACGGCTCTGGAAGCACCGGTTTCTTCCGTACCGGTCCCTGTTTCGATACAGCCAGTGTGTTTCAGAAACAGCGCTTTTTCTGTTGCATCACGCTCGAGTTGATCATCAACGACAAGGACAAGGGGAAGCGTCATGGCAGCACAATTCCACGAGGCAGCCGATCCAAGAGATTCCGGAACGCCTCGCCGCAGCGGATAAGCGCTCGCCACGCCTGCCGCAACTTCTGTTCGGATTCCGGAGATTGCGGCTGTCTCCATGCAGAGAGAACGTGATCGAGCGTGTCTTTCAGCTCTGACAGCGCCTGATTCAAGGGTTTCTTCAACTCCTCAATGCCGGAGCGTTCAAGATACACTTCATGGATCGCCTGTTTGATAGCGGCCTTGGTGTCGTCGGCAAGCCCCACCAGCATCGGCAACTGCTCCACCAGTTGGGCTGGGCTGAAGCCGGATTCCAAGTCATTGATCAGCTGTTCCGCTTCGCTGACTCGACGACGAAATTCACGCTCAAGAGCCGGCCAGCCTGGCCCCTGCCAGAAAAAAACAATGTCGTCCTCCGACTTGTTACCGAGCTGGTTCTCCAGCCAGGTGTGCTTGAGCTG
>DYLS01000262.1 GCA_020721965.1 Blastopirellula marina
AAAGGAATCCGCCCGCTGCGCGGCCAGCACCCGGCGGGCGACCGCATCGTTCACATCCACCACTGGGATGGGTGAATCGATCTTTTCCTGCTCCACCACCTGTTCAACGCTGGGACCGGAGGAAGGCAGCCAGGCGGGGAAGGTGGAGCAGCCGGAAAGACTTATCAGCGCCAACAAGCCGGGGAAAACTCTTGGAAACATGGACAACCCCAAAACACCAAACCGATTACGCCATCGGTATTCCGTAAAGAAAACCAGTTTTTTCATTCCTAGAGCATCCTATCTATTTTGTTTCGCGGATTTCTTGTGCAACACGCATGATAAATGCCTCCCACTGCGGCACGATACGTTCAGGCAGATAGCGTGCGCTTTGTTCCTCACCGGCCCGGCGCAACGCTTCACGGCGAGCATCGGAATCCGGCGCGTCGATCAACCGCCGTAATGCCTGCACCAGACCCGTTGTGTCATAAGGGTCGAAATACTCTGCCGCATTCCCATACACTTCACGGTGTACTGCGATATCAGAAGCTGCGACCACGCCACCGCAGCGCATTGCCTCCACGCCGGAGAAGTCGAACCCCTCGCCCACGCTCGGGCACACCGTCACCAAGGCGTGACGATACAACACCCGCAGCGCATCGGCCGGCACGCCATGCAGCATGAACAGGCCGCCTTGTTCAATCCAGGTTTCACATCCGTCGAGCAGGTCTTTATAGTCCCACCCGATATGGCCGACAAAGACCAGCTTCAAGTCCTTGTCAACCTGGTCACGCAGGGCTTCCCAAGCCTCCAACAACCGCAGGTGATTCTTGCGCGGCTCGATGGTCGAAACCATCAACAGAAAGCGACTTTTCTCGTTGAAGGCCTGCTCATAAAAATGACTCCTATCCGCCTCATTGCCAAACCGCCGGACCAATCTGTATGTTCGGTTGGATTTTTGCGATTTTGGCGGAACAAAATCCCCGTGCTGATAACGCCGCACGATACCAGCCACTCGCTCAGGTTCAGGGGCAGATGGGTAATAGTGCGAAGGAAGCATATTGTGAATGGTTACCGCCCGCGGTTCCGCCTCAGGGAACAAACCAATCAAGTCTTTGCGTGTGGCTTCGGATACGCAAATAAACCACGCACCATCGCGAACATTTGATGCCAATGCATGGAAATGGCTGGCCTGATGAAACGCCCGGTCAGAAATGGTATGCGGCATCAGTACCGGAATGGCGTCATGGTAATGGATAACCAGCGCCGTGCCTGGGCTGACCCGTCCAGGATAGGGCGTTTGCGCGATGAAGATATTCACCCCCCGCGTATCCATGCGCGGATAGCGCGACTTACCCAGCAGCCAGGCGCGCTCGATGCCCGTCAAATGCATCCACCGCCAGGGCGAGGCGCAAACCCTGTAATCGCTGCGCAACACCCTCTCACGCTCGGAAGGCGGCACGCTGCGGGCGAACAACTGCTGCCAGACGAAATCGCGAAATGCGCGGGTTTCAAACCCCTTCAGGCGAATGGGCGCCAGGCCCGTCCAAGCCCCCCAGCGCAGCGCCCATTTATGCAACAGCGCGCCCAGCCAATCGGCCACGTCGATTTTCCAATCGGCGGCGCTTTGACCCTTGAGCGAATCGACGGCCCTGGAATAGCGGTGAATGCGCTCCGCCTCACTCAGAGAGGCATCCGGCGCAACCCCGCCCTTGACTCGCCGGGTGGACATTTGCAGCAAGCCCGAAACGCGCAAACCCGGCAAGGCAGCCAGTGTGCTGAACAACAGCCGGGTTTCTTGCGGAATGCCGTAAAACCCCTCGAGGGCGGGGCGCATGTCGAGCAATACATCAGCGGTAAATTCAACCGATGCCGGGGGGAAGGATTGACCGAAAGGTGCTTCGGGTGGCGTTGCTGTGCTCAAAAAATGCCTCTTGAGTGATGGATTAATCAAATAATTGGCTCGGAATGCATCAATGCTAGACCTGACCCCATTCAGACTTTGCAGTTTGATGAGGGAGGGCAGGCGAGAGCCTTCTCTCTACTCTACCCATTCAATCATCCACGCGAGGGTTTCATCCAGAGGAATACGCGGCGACAAGCCGACAATCTGCTGCAATTTCCGGCCCGAGCCGAGCAGCCGGGGCACTTCGTTGCTGCGCACAAAAGCCGGGTTCACGCGAATGTCCA
>DYLS01000263.1 GCA_020721965.1 Blastopirellula marina
TGTTACCCGCGCCCGACAGTGAACCACCCGCGCGGATGAAAGTGAACCACTGAGCGCGGGTCAAAGTGAACCACTTCCCGCGCCTGAAAGTGAACCACTTTGCGCGGCCCAAAGTGAACCGCAATACGCGCTTGAAAGTGAACCGGTTATTCGAAACCTCTGATTGTAAATCGCAATTGGAGGGACCATATGGCACGGATAACCGACATGGTACAACTTTCAGAAATACTTCGACGTTTACGGAAAAATGACGGCACCAACTCAATTAACCGGGAGCTGGGAACACACAAGCAGGTCATAAAGCGCCTGAAAGACCTCGCCGTCGAAAAGGGGTGGCTCGAGCAGGGGACACCCCTTCCTGATGAACGGGAAATTCTCGATCAGTACCGCGCGCTCTTTGCCCGCCAGGAGAGGCGGGCACACCCGCTTGACGCTTACCAGGACGAAATCAAGGCATGGCGGGACGATGGGGAATCCTTCGTCGTGATACGCTACAAGCTCAACGAGCGTCTCGGCGGCGATATCATCAAGGACACGGCGCTACGGGAGTATTGCCGCAAGCATTTCCCGAGGAAACTGCCGGTGGTGATGCGCCGCGCCATGGAACACGGCGTGGCCGAGCTCGATTTCGGGTATCTCGGCAAGACCC
The DNA here is from genome assembly GCA_020721965.1 of Blastopirellula marina. Classification (GTDB taxonomy): domain Bacteria; phylum Planctomycetota; class Planctomycetia; order Pirellulales; family Thermoguttaceae; genus Thermogutta. The sequence continues at coordinate 650 of DYLS01000263.1, forward strand.
GGGATGAGACGGGAAAGCTGCGCAAGACATGGTTTGTCTCGGTGCGATTTCGAGGATCGAGACACGCCTACCGCGAGAAGCTATTCAGGACCGATATGCGCTCGTGCCTGCGGGCGCTGGAAAACGCGTTTAAGTATTTCGGCGCCGTGCCGCGCGTGCTGGTGATAGACAACTTCAAGGCCGCGGTGGCGAAGGCGCACCTGTACGACCCAACCATCACCAAGACCTTCTACGAATTCGCGAAGCACATGGGGTTTTTACTGTCCCCCTGCAAGCCCTACACGCCGCGGCACAAGGGCGGCGTGGAGAGCGATGTGAAATACGTGAAAATGAATTTTCTGCCCCTTCTGCGCGACCACGAGCGGCAGCGCGGCCATGAAACGATACGATCGTGCGCCATCAACGAGCGCTTCAACGAGTGGAATCGCGATGTCGCCATGAAACGAAGGATCCGCGAGGCGGACAACCGCACTGTGGAAGAGCTTTTCGCGGAGGAATTCGAGCACCTCCTTCCCCTTCCCGAGATACCCTTCCGGATCATCGAGTTCGCGACGGTCACGGTGCGCCCCGACTGGCACGTGCAGTTCGCCACCAACCACTACTCCGTACCCTACCAGTATCGCGGAAAAGAGGCGGAAATCCGCGCCACCGACGACCGTATCGAGGTCAGCATCGGCCATGAGCTTGTCGCATGGCATGTACGCTCCTACCAACGAGGAAAGAGAATCACCGTGAAGGAGCACGGACCCGCAGCGTCCATCGCGTATCTTGAGGCGAACCGGGAGTTTATCCTCAAGAAGGCCCAGGCGATCGGGCCGAAGGCCTTCGAGGTCGTTACCGCGCTTTTGGGCGATACGGTTATCGACCGCACGCGCGGTGCGCGCGGCATAGTGTTCCTCACAACAAAGTATCCATCCTCACGCATTGAAAAGGCCTGTGAGCGCGCCCTGTTCTTCGGCATACCGCAGTATCACAATGTTAAGCACATCCTCGAGCGGAATCTGGAAAACGAACCGCTCGATCAGCACGCAGATGCGACCGGTCAGATGCATTTCAATTATGCACGCGACCAGCGCACGTATAATCAATCAAGGAGGTAACACATGAACGCGTTGTCACAACTCAAACCACGATTGAGTCGTCTGAAGCTTTCGGGGATCTTGAACAACCTTGAGGGACGCATCCGGGAGGCGCAGGAATTGAACTCCAGCTATTCCGAGTTCCTGCTCTCGCTCTTCCAGGACGAGGTAGAGCGCCGCGATTCCCACGCGCTTGCCCTTCGCATCAAGCGCGGCAATCTCGACGTCCAGAAGACGATCGAGTCGTTTGATTTTTCAGCAAATCCGAAATTACCCAAGGCGGTGTTCTCGGAAATCGCCCAGTGCGATTTCATAGATCGCGGGGAGAACGTAATCCTCGTCGGCCCCAGCGGTGTAGGCAAAACCCATCTCGCCGTCGCCCTCGCCCATGAAGCCGCCCGTCGCGGGTATGACGTCCATTTCGCTCGCGCGGGTTCGCT
>DYLS01000264.1 GCA_020721965.1 Blastopirellula marina
CGGGGTTTTCGCGCGGGCGGACGACGATGTGGACGCTGGAGGCAAGGGCCGCCGACTTGTTGGCGCGCATTCGCGCGGCGCGCTCGGTGTCGATGGGCCAGGATGCCGTGACCACAAAACCGGCATCGATGATAGAAGCGAGCAGCGTTTCCCAGGCCGCCGTCCCCTTATGGGCGAAGACGATACAGCCGATACCCTCTGGCTTCAGCACCCGGCGTGCTTCACGAAAGGCCTGGGTCATGCGCTCCTGATAGCGTTGCGGCGATTGCTCGCCGCGACCGTCCTCGACCGCATAGGGGTTGACCACGATCTGCTCGGCCTTGGGGGTCAGTTCTTCCGCAAGCAGATCGGGATACGCATGGCCCACGAAACGCTTGAGCCAGACGTAGCACAGGTCGGAAAGGTCTGCATAGGGCACCACGTCGTAGTACGGCGGATCGGAGAAAAACATCTCCGCCGCGTCGTCCGGCAGCGGATAGTTGGCCGCGTCCGCGCGCATGACGGTGGCGGTCGTGTTGTCGAGAGCAATGGTGGAGGCCAACGCTTCAGCCGACTGTTTGAACGAGAAATCGAGCCCGCCAACATAGTCAGAAACCAGAGGATTGGCTTCGGCCCAATCCCACCGCATGGCAATCGCATTGCCAGTAATGAAGCAGGAAATCATGTGCTCGGCCAACCATGTGCTCATGTTGCTCGAGTAGTGCAGCGAGTTACTGACGGCCAACGCCAGGGCGGTCACGGTGTCGCGAACCAGCACCCATTCTTCTCCTGCTGCGGTCAGGCGATGTTCGTAATCCCGCAGGATCTCACCGATGCTGTGCAACGCCAGCTTCTGGCGCGGTGAGAATAGGTCGCCCCAGGTTTTGATGCCGTAATGCGGTGGAACATGAAGACCATAAGTCAAAACGAACGGCTCTGGAATTTCAGCCTCTGGATTCTCGTTTGTTATGTGTTCCCACGCCACCACAGCCTTATCAAATGCCGCCAAGTCTTCCGGCGTCGGCTCCGCGTACTCCTTGCCCTGGCGGGTGCCGATGGCCATCGCCACGCCGTAGAGCCGATGGCCGATCCGTCCTTGCTTGCCTTGCGCCTTGACCCGTTTCTTGTTGGTGGTGAAGCCGCATACCGGACAGATGGCATGCCCGCCACCGGCCGTCTTCTTGAGTCCGGCAGGAATGGATTTTCCGGAGCGCACCGCAATCCGCACTTCCTTGGTCCTGGGGTCTCCTGTGACCTCGATCCACACCTTGCGGCTGCCCTTGGCAATAGTGGTCTGGGAAATCAGGGGGATGGTCGCGCCGCAACCCGGCCCTTCGCAGGTGACGGTGCGCGCCCATAACCAGGCGATGACATGCTTGCCCTTGTGTTTGGGGTAGTAGGCTGCGAGCTGCTTCTCCGCTTCCGCCTTGATGAACTCGGCACCTTCGTTGAATTTCTCAATGAGCTTGTGGCTGTGGCGTGGGACGGCCTCCAGCAAGGTGCGCAGGCACAGCAGCGCTACCGGGTTCAGGTCCGAGGCCACGCTCTCGCAGCCCAGCCTGGCCGCCTCCCCTGGAATGGCGCCGTAGCCGGAAAACGGGTCGAACACGTGGGGGGTGTGTGGATGCGCCGCCTTGATGAGTTTGCGGGCAGCGGTGCGCCAGTAGGGATTGCTGCCCGCCTCCCAACGGGCAAACTCGCCGGTGAAGCGCAGCAATACCTCCTCAACCTTTTGCCGGGAGCCGTCGGCCGGTTTGAAGCCGATTTCGGCCAAGGTCGAAGCGGCGGTTCTGACGAAATCCTCCGGGCAATGCTCATCGGTCGGCGCCGGTATCAGCGAGGCCAACGCCACGGACCTGCAGGCGCCCCAAGGGCGGCGCGCCCACCAGATGTGAAGCTGCCACGGATGGCCGGAACGCATATTCTTCTCGGCACGGGCATGATCCGAGATGCGTTTGATGGGAAGGTCGACCTCGATGAGGCGTTTGGGATAGCTCATGCCTGCTATGCCTGAAACACCCTCCGTAGTTCCTCAATGACGCTTCGCAATGAGTCATCGGCTGCCGCAGCACGATCGAGATCCATGGCCGCGACGATGTCGTCGGCGAACTCGATGCCGCCGAGGCTGGGCGTAACGCCGGACGCCCGGATGGCATCGATGAGCCTCTTCTTGTATCGCGCCCGTTCG
>DYLS01000265.1 GCA_020721965.1 Blastopirellula marina
TGGCCTCGCGTTCCGGCAGGCTTCCAGGGCGGAGGAGGGCGAAACCTTCTCCGCCGCATCGTTCATCTCCCCCTCGGCCCCTCTGCCGGAGGATATGTCGGAGCTCCTGCCTTTTGCGAAATTCGCAGAACGATGCGGACTCGACGGCGAGCACGATGCCCTCCTCAAGTTCGCCGATGGATCATGCCTGCTGGCCGCTTCGCGCAGCCGCGCGGGAACGGTCTATGCGCTCTGCGCCAGGCTTGCGAAAATGGAAGGCGGCTTCATCTCCCATCCCGTCTTCCCCCTGCTCACCAAAAGCATAGTCCTGGAGGCTTCGGACAGGAAGGCGGATTTCAGGAATATCGAGGCCGGGCCTGGCGGCGCAGAGGACGACGGGGAGAGCGTGATGCTTGACTCAAAGACATTGTCGAGGCACTTCGTTTCATCCGGTGTCTACTCCTGCGGCGGACGGACGGTAGCTGCCAATCCTCCTCCGGGAGAATACGACGACGGCCGCCTTGCTCCAGATGATTTCAAGACTCTTCTCTCGGGAAGGATGGGCGAGGCTGGAGGAGCTTCGGCGGGGGCGCTTTTCAGGGAGATCTGGAGGGAGGCGCTCCTCGCCGCGATGCTGCTTCTGGTCGCCGAGCAGGCGCTCTGCTTCTCGTTCAACGCGGGAAAGACGGAGCTGCGGCGATGAACTGGCAGCTTCACATCGGAGCCGACTTCTGGGGAATCGCCGCGGCCGCAGTCGCGATGGCCCGCTGCGCGTTTGCCGCGTATCGCGGGAGAAACGAGTATCTCCGACCGGGATCCCGTGCGCTTCCGGCCGCGAACATTCTCGCATTCGCGTCCCTCTGCGCGATATCCTTCCTGCTTTTGAAGCCGGAGATAGTATTCTCCAGAAAGGACGGCAGATTGCCAAGGATGGCGGTGCTGAGGGACGTTTCGGGGAGCATGGGGACCAGGGACGTGGATTCTGCCGGCGGGATGCAGACCCGCTCCGACTGGGTGGACTCCTTCTTCGCCGGAGATGCCTTCTCCTCTCTTGGATCGGCATACGAAATCGTGAAGCGGGATTTCTCCGGCACGGACAGCAACCCGGATCCGCAGGGCGGAACCGACATAGGCTCGGCCCTGGGGGCGCTGAAGAATGAGGATTTCGACGAGGTCATTCTGATAAGCGACGGGCTCCAGACGACGGGACCGTCCCCGGTGAGAGCCGCGGCGGAGCTGGCTCTGGGCGCTGCGAGGATACATTGCATATGCACCGGCTCCGACAGAGCCATGCCAGACATAGAGCTTGGAGGGGCCGCTGTCCCCGGCTACTGCATGCTGCAGGAGCAGCTTTCCATCCCGTATGCCGTCACGAACAAGTTCGAGAGGGAGATGAATGTCGCCGTCAGGTTCAAATGCGACGACGGCGCCTCGGACCACGTCGAGACGAGGCTGGGCGCGGGCGAGGTCAGGCGCGGATCCTTCCTGTGGAAGCCATCCAGGAAGGGCAGCTTCAAGATATCGCTTTCGGCGGAGAGGCAGAAGGGCGAAAGCGATCTTGCCAACAACGACTTCGCCGCGGGGATAGAGGTGCGCGACGACAAGCTGAAGGTTCTGCTCGCCGACTCGGTCCCGAGGTGGGAGTTCAGATACATTAAAAACGCGCTCTGCAGGGATCCAGGCGTGGAGGCGCATTTCATGCTCTTCCATCCGGAGCTGGGAATCGCCGACGGAAACGGATACCGCCAGAAATTCCCGGACAGGGACGAGATGGGTTCCTTCGATGTCTTCTTCATCGGAGACATAGGCACGAAGGAACTTTCGTCGGCGGACTTGGAATCCTTGCGCCGCGCCGTCTCGGAGGACGCCGCCGGGCTGGTCATCATCCCCGGAAGACGGGGAGCCTTCACATCGCTGGAGAAATCGCCGCTGGCCGATCTCCTCCCGGTCAAAAGCGACCCGGCGAACCCCGGGGGGATGAAGACCGGAACCGAAGCCCCGGTCGAGCTGACCGGCTATGGCGCGTCACACCATCTCACGATGCTGGAGGACAGCGCGTCGGCCAACGCGATATTGTGGAGGAGCCTTCCAGGGGTGACCTGGAGCTGGGCGGTGCTGGAGACCATGCCCGGATCAAGGGTGATGGCGGTCCACTCGCACCTACGCAACAAGGAGGGAAGGACCC
>DYLS01000107.1 GCA_020721965.1 Blastopirellula marina
CATTTCGAGCGAAATGAGCAATCCTGCGAAGCGAGACATCCTGCGAAGTCTTTTACAGGGACTCTCCCAACGGCAAAACCACTCGCGCTGCTGTCATTTCGAGCGAAGCGAGAAATCTTCTGGACAAGGGTTAAGATTTCTCCTCGCTGGCGCTCGTCGAAATGACAGTCCATTCCAGACGGGAGGTACCTCTGAACGACCCCCTGTGACCTCTGAACGACCCTCGGAAACCTCCGAACACTCCTCGTTGTTTCGCAAGTGCTTGCCGTAATAGCTTGGCCGCGGACGGTTACCATCGTGCAATCGGGCGAACTCTGCGCTGTCGTTCTAGAGTGGCGAAAAATTCTGCGGTTTTGCCATTGGACGATTTGCCGTTGGCGCGGTAGAATAAGTGGTTTCGCGCTTTGTTCGAGGACGGGTGTGCCAATTTGTGATTGGCTTTGAGCTGAACGGTTGAATCTATGAGTTTTGACAGGCAAGACATCGCAAACATCCGAAACATTGGGATATCCGCACACATCGATTCGGGGAAGACGACCCTGAGCGAGCGGATTTTGTATTATTCCGGCCGCATCCACCGCATGGGCGAGGTTCGTGGCGAAGGTCCCGGAGCCACCATGGATTACATGGAATTGGAGCGGGAGCGGGGAATCACCATCACCAGCGCCGCGACGACGGTATCCTGGCTGGGCAAGAAGATCAATCTGATCGATACGCCCGGCCACGTGGATTTCACGGTGGAGGTGGAGCGGAGCCTCCGCGTGTTGGACGGGGCGATCCTGGTCCTTTGCGCGGTGGGAGGGGTGCAGGCGCAGTCCTTGACCATCGACCGGCAGATGCGGCGGTATCACGTGCCCCGCCTGGCCTTCATCAACAAGATAGATCGGGTAGGAGCGGACCCCTTCAAGGTGGTCCAGCAATTGCATGACCGGCTGGGATGCGACGCCGTATTGATGCAGCTTCCCATTGGCCGCGAAGCGAACTTTCAGGGGGTCATCGACCTGGTGACCCAGGAGGCCGTCTATTTCGACGGACCGGATGGCGAACAAGTCCGCCGGGAGCCGGTCCCCGACTCGATGCGCGAAGAGGTGCTGGCTGCCAGGCGGCAAATGCTGGAATCCCTGGCCATGTACAGCGATGAACTGCTGGAGATCTTGCTGGCGGAAGAAGAGCCGTCCCAGGACTTGATCTACCGCGTGGCCCGGGACGCCGTGTGCAGCTTGCAATTGACGCCGGTTTTTCTGGGGTCGGCCTTCAAAAACAAGGGCGTGCAACCGCTGCTCGATGCCGTAGTGCGATTGCTCCCCGCACCAACGGATACGGAGGTTCGGGCGATTCCGCCGGGGAGTACGGAGGCGACGCTTCCGCTCGCCGCCGATCCCGACAAGCCTCTGGTGGCGATGGCCTTCAAATTGGTGGAAGACCCCTACGGCGCGCTGACGTTGTTGCGCATCTACCAAGGTTGCATCGTCAAGGGCGAGTCCTATTTCAACCAGCGGACGGGGAATCGCGAGCGCTTCGGCCGCATCGTCCGGCTGCACGCGAATAAGCGCGAGGAGATTTCGGAAGCCGGGCCGGGCGATATCGTGGCCGTCTTGGGAATCGAGGCGGTTAGCGGCGATACGTATGCCTCCGTTCCTGGCTTGGGTACTTTGGAAAGCATGTTCGTTCCCGAACCGGTCATCAAAATGGCGATCATGCCGGTGGACCGGCGTGGGGCAGATGGCTTGGCCAAGGCCTTGGCGCGATTCCGGCGAGAGGACCCCACCCTGCACGTCCTGACCGACGAGGAGAGCGGCGAGACTCTGATCGCCGGAATGGGCGAGCTGCATCTGGATGTGTATGTGGAGCGACTCCGCCGCGAGTACAAGGTGGAGGTGATGGTCGGGGCACCCAAGGTCAACTACCGCGAATGCCCCACCCAGCCCGCCGAGTTCAACGTCCGCCACCGCAAGCAGACCGGCGGTTCGGGACAGTACGCCCATATCGTGGGCCGCATGGAGCCGCTTCCCGAAGACGCCGAGGAGAGCTTCGTCTTCGAAGAAGAGATCGTCGGAGGGCGCATTCCCAAGCAGTACATCCCAGCCATCGAAAAGGGGCTGCGGTCATCCTTGGGAAAGGGGCCGCTGGCGGGTTACCCCATCGTGGGGCTCCACGTCCTGGTCGAAGACGGTTCCTATCACGAGGTGGACAGCTCGGATCTCGCCTTCCAGATTTGTGCCCAAACCGTCATGCGCGAGACTTTTCCGCGGACACGACCCGCCCTTTTGGAGCCGGTCATGCGGATCGAGATCGAATGTCCGGAGTCGTGTCAGGGCAACGTGGTGAGCGATCTCATTGGACGGCGGGGACTGGTCACCGGCTCCACTGTAATGGGACCGATCGCCCGGATCATGGGAGAGGTGCCCCTGGCCGAGACCTTCGGCTATGCCACCGTCTTGCGGAGCTTGACGCAAGGGCAGGCGACCTTTTCGATGGAGTTTTGCCGGTACAAACGCGTCCCGAATTCCATTCAAGAGGAGATTGTCGCGCAGCGCAAGAAGCGCCAAGTGGCGGCCGTCGGATCGTGAGGGGTGCTGGCGAACCGAGAATTGTGACAGTGCTGGGGGAATCCGCCAGGGCGAAGCGGGTCGCCCTGCCGTTTTGCCGCTGCCTTAGGCTTCGAAACGAAGGAGGGCGTATCGCTTCTTTCCCGCGCGGAGGACAACGGCGGCGCTGCCCACCAAGTGCTGGGGAGTTAAGCGCGCGTCAAGATCGCCGACACGAACATTGTTCACGTAGGCGCCGCCCTGTTGAATGACGCGCCGGGCCTCGCTCTTGTTCTTCGCCAGGCCTGCGGCGCACAAGGCATCGATCAGGGGCAACCCCTCGCCGTTCAGCACCGTTCTGGCAAGCGTGCTACTGGGGACATCGGCAAAGATCTCGTCCAGTTCGTCGCCCGACATCTGTTCAATAGGAGCACCGAAAAGGGCTTCGCTGGCGCGTTCGGCTGCCTTCAGGCCGTCCTCGCCGTGGACCAGTCGTGTCAACTCGGTGGCCAAGGTTCGCTGCCCCACACGCTGCTCCGGAGCGGCGCGATGCTGGGCCACGACGTTCGAAATATCCTCGACCGAAAGGTCCGTGAAGTATTTCAGGCACTTTTCAACAAGCTCATCCTCGACATTGATCCAGTACTGATAGAAGCGGTAAGGGCTGGTCTTTTGGGCATCGAGCCAAAGGGCACCGGCTTCGGTCTTGCCCATCTTGCTCCCGTCGCTCTTGGTCAAGAGCGGGCAGGTAAGGCCGTAAAGTTGGGCACCGTGCAAGCGCCGCGCAAGGTCGATGCCCGCCGTGATATTGCCCCACTGATCGCTTCCCCCGACTTGCAACTGGCAGCCGTATTCCTGGAAAAGGTAAACGAAGTCGTAGGCTTGGAGCAGCATGTAGCTGAACTCGGTGTAACTCAGTCCAGCGTCGCTCCGCTCCAAACGCTGCCGGACCGAATCCTTGGTGAGCATGACGTTGACGGGGAAGTGCTTGCCTACTTCGCGGAGAAACTCCAAATATCCAAACCGCCCCATCCAGTCGTAGTTGTTGAGCAGGAGCGCCGCATTTCCGGCAGACTCGAAATCGAGGAATCGACGCAATTGCTGGGCCACGCAAGCCACGTTGTGGCGGAGCTGCTCTTCGGAGAGGAGCTTTCGCTCCTCACTCTTGCCGCTGGGGTCGCCGATCATCCCCGTGGCCCCACCGACGAGGGCGATCGGCCGATGTCCCGCCTTCTGGAACCGCCGCAGGATCATGAGGGCCATCAGGTGGCCGACGTGCAGGCTGTCGGCCGTGGGATCGAAGCCGGCGTAGAGGGTCCGCGGTTTTTCCAAAAGCCACGGCCCCAGGGCGGCGTCGTCGGTCGTTTGATGAATCAAGCCACGAAGGCGCAGGTCCGCGATAACATCGAAGTTCGGCATGTCTCGGTTGCTCATCCCGCGAGTCTCGATACCAGCATCGGTCGGCTGGGGCTAAATGTGCAACGGGCATCCGCAGCGCGGCATCCTGGCCGGGCAGCAGGATGCAGGGTTGCTCGTTTTAACTCGTTCTAAACAGTCGGTTTGCGCTCGAATGCTACCGCCATAAGTCGTCGTCGGCGAATGGGTGCCGCGGTTCGGCGAGTTTCGGTTTCGGCAATATCTCCAAAATCTTTTCTGCCAGGCTCAGGTCTTCTCGAGTGGTGATCTTGATGTTCAGGCTGGAACCGGGGACCACGCGAACCGGGTGCCCGGCCGTTTCGATCCACTGGGCGTCGTCGGTGACTGGGGAGGAACCTCCTTGTTCACACGCCGCGAGCAACCAGTCCCGCCGAAAGACCTGGGGCGTTTGAGCCTCCCAGATTCCGTTCCGGGGGATGGTCTTGACGATCGTTTGGTCGTTGGCTACCTGTTTCAACGTGGCGACAGCGGGAACAGCCAAAATAGCCGCCCCGGTCTTCTCGGCCTCCGCAAAGACGGCGTCGATCCAGGGGTCGGCCAGGCAAGGTCGGGCTGCGTCGTGGATACACACGAAGTCTGCCTCTGGTTTCACCGTAGCCAGGGCATTCCGTACGGAATCCCCCCGCTCTTTTCCCCCCTCCACCACGTGGATACCCAAAATGGCGATTTCCGAGGCGAATTTCTCGCAGAAATACTCGCGGTCGTCGGGTGACACAGCCACGATTACTTGCAGTACGTCTCGGCGCTGGATGAAACGATGAGCGGAGTGAAGCCACACGGCCCGCCCCGCCAAGGGGGCGAAGGGCTTCTTGTAGTTTCGATCGCGAAAGCGAGAGCTGGATCCGGCTGCCGGCAGGATGACCGCGAATTTTGGCACGACGTAGCCCTCCGAATACACCAAATACGGAAGCCTTCATTTTCCCGCAAGGTGCGATGGCGTCAAGGCGAACGGCCTGGGCGACCGGGGTTCTCAGGCGGAAACCGGGGTCGCGAAAGTGTTCGAGGCATCGAGAACGATTGCCGCCAAGTGGCCTTGCCGCCGAATGCCCGCGGAATAGGGCTTGACGACGCGAAAGACGAACCACAATCTCGTGGGGGTTTTGCGTACATCTAAAGTGGTATTCCTGGCGACAAGAATGGGACCGGCCAACAGTAGCAAATGGTTCCCGTTTCTTAAAAAAGGTGCTTCCGGCTAGCAATAATGCGGTGAGGATGTTTGCGCCTTGAGCCGATGCTTGACGCCCTCACTCGGATGCGCTTTCCTAGTCTTCCCAAATATTCCAAATACCGCGGCAGGCCATCGGCCGCGCCAAGTTTCGTAATGCCTACCGCATTGGATATTACTGGACCGTTGCAAACTGCTCGTCCCCCCTCTGAGGAACGGAGACAAGCTGGAATGCTGGGCAATCCAGGAAAACTAGGAAATTCATTTCCATAAGAAATCGCCTTCGCTCTACCGTCTTCCGCGGGAAGGATCGAACTTGCGAACCCAAGTTGCAAAAGTCCGGTTTTACCTTGATCGGGTTTGTTGATACTCGTCATGTCTCCGGGGGTGGCGGAAAAGCGCTGTAGCCCACCAGGTCAAGGATGATCTATAATCGCAGCTCCGAAGTTCCGCCCTCGCGGCGGGCCGAGAGTTACTTCGGAACTGTGGCGGGCGCACGGATGCGTGGCTTTGGGGTGCGCGTTGAACGCCCCGGCCGGGACCGCGGAGGGAATCATGGTCGGACAAGGAGGTCCGAACACTCGCCGAGCCGATTCGTGGGACGTTGGGTTGGCACCGCCGTCAACGTCCGGAGCATTTTGCGCGGGCGGTCTCTCCTGCTTCTCCGCAAGGCTCTACCCGTGGTTCGCGGCGTTAGGTCTGGCCTGTTCCTGCTTCTGTTTCTGTTACTGTTACTGCGGGGAGGTATCGGCCGAGGAGGTGGGGTTACGTATCTCCTGGGGTGGGGAGACCCCTGTGGCCTGGCGGGGCGAGATCGCGGTTGAGCAGGGGGCTATCCGCGATTGGCGGCCCATCGGATCGGAAGGGGACGAGGCTGCGGCCGTTGTTGGACTAAGCGATCGGCTGGTGCTCGATGCCCCATCACCCCGCTTCTTTGACGGGGTGGACATTTGGGTCGAGTCTTCGGATGCGACGGCGATTCGCGTCGACTTGGCGGGGCCGTCCGACTTGCCGAACGCTCAGCACCGGATTCCGCTGGTCGACCGCACATCGCAGCCCCTGTATCAGGCGGACCTGCCTGGCGGGGGCAATCGGCTCTATGTCGAGCGGATACCCGGTGACGAGATAAACGTGCGACTCTCTCGCCCGCACATGGTGTTCGAGCCTGGCGAGTCTATCGACTTGGAGATCGAGCCGCGCGGAGTGGCTTCCCCGGGGAGTCGGCTAATTTTGCGTGCCGAGTTGCTTCGGCCTCAGGGGCAGGCCGCAACGCCCGAGGGACTGCGCGGCGTCTTGCTGCAAGGCCCGCGTAGGGCGCTGCCGCAAATCTCGCTGCCAAGATGGGGCGCGGCTCCGCAGAATGCCTCCGTTCTGCAACAGGAATTTGCCTTTTCGCCGGGGGCCGAAATCCCCATCCGCCTCACGGGACCGCAAGAAGAGGGCGTCTATGAGATCGTCTTGGAGCTGCTCTCCGCGGAGCGGCCCCGTCTCTCGGACGCGGTCATGCGGCCTTTCTCCCCGCCCGCCGTCCTGGCTTCTCGGCGATTGCAATTCGTGGTCCTCGACAGGAACCGGTCGAAGGATGACCAGTCGAACGGGACGCTGGCGATCATCGGCGAGGCCGTACCTGCCACCAACCCCGGGATGTGGGATCGGCTCCCATTGATCGCGCAACAACTTGGGCGGTTGGGAGTGTGGAAGCGAGGCGACGCCTTGGGGAGCGGCCAACGCTCCACGATCGATGGTCCGAATGGCCAGATGGTCCGGTTGACGTCGACGGGAGAAGAACCGGCGTGGGAGGCGTTTTCCCTGCCGACGGCCGACCTCGGTTTGCCGCATTTATTAGAGATCGAGCTTCCCGCCGACGTGGAGCAGGTCCTGACGGTGAGCATTTTGGAGCCGAACGCGGCGGGGGCCATTCATCCTCCCACCCTGGATTGCGGGGTCCATGCGGGCGTACGAGGGATCGGCGCCCCCCCGCAAGCCGGGTTGATGCGACACCATGTGATCTTCTGGCCACGCACGGCGCATCCTTTGGTAGTGCTGACTTCGGCGCGGCCCGATCTGCCGCTGGTGCATGGGAGACTTCAAGTGTATGCCGGCTGGCGGCGTCTACCCAGGCTCTTCACCTCGGATGCCTTTCCCGTAGAGCGTTGGCTGGCCGCCTATCTCCATCGCCCGTTGTTCGTCACGGAGTTTCAAGGACCAGATGTGCTCGGACCGTTCCGGCGGCAGGGCATCGAGGACTGGCAGACGTTTTACTTGGCGGCCACGCGATTGACGGAGTACCTGATGTACGCGGGATACAACAGCCTGGTTGTATCCGTGGCTGCCGATGGATCGACATTGTATCCCAGCCGGGTCCTGCGTCCCACCCCGCGTTTCGATTCTGGTTGCTTTGCGCAGGACGGCTGCGACCCCATTCGGAAGGATGTCATCGAGGTCCTCTTACGCCTTTTTGACCGGGAAGGTCTGCTGTTCATTCCGGCCCTGGATTTTTCCATGCCGTTACCCGAATTGGAGGCCGCTATCCGGCGAGGCGGCGAGGAAAAACGCGGTCTGCGATGGATAGGTCCGGACGGCCGTGCCTTGCACGAAGTCCAATCGCCGTACCGTGGCATGGCGCCGTACTACAACATCCTTCAACCCGAGGTCCAGGAGGCGATTCTGGTAGCTGTCCGCGAACTGCTCGAACGGTATCGAGATCATCCCTCCCTCGCCGGGTTGGGGATCCAAGTATCGGCCTACGGATATGCGCAACTGCCAGGACCGGAGTGGGGGATGGACGACGCCACGGCCGCGCGGTTCGAGGAAGAGACCGGTTTGGACCTGCCGGACGGCGGCGATCAACGCTTTGCCGCGCGGGCAGAGCTGCTGCTCGGCCGTTACCGATCCCAGTGGCTGCCATGGCGGACGCAACGGCTGGAGAGCTTTTATACCCGCGTGTACCAAGAGTTGGCGGCGGCGCGTCCAGACGGAAAACTGCTGGTTCTGACACCGGCCATGTTCGTGGGGCGGGCTTGGGAAGAGCGGTTGCACCCCACCCTGCTCGATCGACCTGACCCCGAGCAGATTGGTCTGGAGACGGGTTTGCAGCCGCGCAATTTCTATACCCAGCCGAACATCGTATTCCTCCAGCCGCGCCGGATGGTGGGCTTCGCCGATTTCAGTGCGCGATCCGCCGAGTATGAGATGGACCAGTTGTTGCAAGGCTGGCAAGAAGGCTCGCCATCGCCCGTCCCCGGCGTGCTGTTCTATCATCCACCGCAGGAGGTGCGACTTTCCGGCTTCGACGCGGTCAGCCCGATCCAGCCATCCTACCTGTCGATTCTGGCACAACCAACGATGGCGGGCGCTGTGGTCCGCCAACGGTTCAGCACGGCCCTGGCTAAGACCGATGCGCAAATCCTTTGCGACGGTGGCTGGCGTATCCCACAGGGCCAGGAACCCATGCTGCGATCTTGGTTCGCGGCATTCCGCCGCTTGCCCAATCTGTCGTTCGAGGACGTGATACCCGAGGAGGGCAAAAGCACCCAGCCGGTTCGCATTCGTCAAGCCCGGCGCGGATCGGAACTATTCCTGTATTGGGTGAACGAGGCGGCCTTCCCCGTCACCGTGCAGGCGAGGGTTCGCTATCCCGAGGGGGCCACGTTTCGCGAGTTGAGCGGATCGCGGCCTTTGGTCCCGCCCAAACCGGCAGAAGACGGTACGGCCTGGTGGACGTTGCAACTCGATCCGTACGACCTATTGGCGGTCCGGGTTTCATCCGCCGACGTCTCGTTTCGCGAGGTCAAGGTGGTTTGGCCGCAGGAAGCCAGCCAGGTGGTGGAAACCCTGGTGCGGGAATTGAGTGAGCGGGCGGCAACGCTGAGCAATCCGCCCCCTTACACCGTGCTAGAAAATGGGCAGTTCGAACCCCAGGCCGGTGAAACGCCCCTCGCCGGCTGGACGGCCTCGCCTGCGAACGACGGGGAGATTCGTTTGGACCGGGATATCCGCCACGGGGGCGAGAGTTCGTTGTACATGGCATCGAGGGGAGCAGAGGTCAGCGTCGTCAGTCACGCATTCCCTGCCCCGCGAACGGGACGGCTGACCGTCTCGCTGTGGGTCCGCACGCGAGACCCCAGCCGGCAGCCGCCGTTGAGGGTGGTGCTCGCCGGCACCCAGCGCGGCGAGCCTTTCGTCCGATACGCGGAGGTGGGGCTGTCCCCAGCGGGACGAAATGTCCCCGCGGTGGGTGTCGAGTGGTCGCCGATTGTGATTGAGGTCCGCGACTTGCCGATGGCGGGGCTGTCGCCCTTGCAACTGCGGTTTGCGTTGCTCGGGCCGGGCGAAGTCTGGATCGACGACGTGCAACTATGCGAACTGGCCTTTGGCAAACAGGAACGCCTGGAATTGTTCAAGCGGATCGCGCCCGTCGAGGCCAACTTCCGTAACGGGCAGATCGCGGATTGCATTCGCACCTTGGAGAGTTTTTGGCCGCAGTATTTGATTCGCAACGTGCCCCGGTCTGAAGTGCTGGCCGAACAAAAACCCCAACCGTCGCCGCGGCAGCAAACCCCGACCGTGTCGCCGCAAAAGCCGCCGGAGAAAACCGCAGGTTTGCTGGATCGGATTCGTGGGCTGCTCCCCTCGCCATTTCGGTTTTGACGAGACCCTCGAACCGGTGCCCAGCCAGACGGTCACCCCCCCGGGCCAGATCCTGTGGACCTTGGGCTGCGGCCCCCCCTCCCCCCCCGAATGCCTGGTGGGGCGACGTTCTGTTGCCTCGCGGGTTGCCAGCCGCATGGAAAAGGTCGAAGCTGGATCCCTTGCAGCGGCCACGGACTTGCGCCATAATAAGAAATCTTGCAACGCGCGCCGGGAGCGGCGTCAAATCTGCATCGGAGATTCCTTCCATGTCCCAAAAATGCGAAATCTGCGGAAAGAGTCCCGCGTTTGGTAACCAAGTCACCACCCGTGGTAAAGCCAAGTACTTGGGCGGTGTAGGTACCAAAGTGACCGGCATATCTCCGCGGAGGTTCCTCCCCAATCTTCAACGCGTGCGAATCACGGATGCGAATGGGACTTCGCGGCGCATTAGGGTATGTACGCAGTGCATCCGCGCGGGAAAGATAACGAAGCGGATCAAAAGTCGGCCCTTTCAGCTCCCGGCCGAGGCCCAGGCTCTGCTCGCCTCTCGCGCGAAGTCGGGGAAAGAAGCTAAGAAGAAGTAGCTCTCCGACTGTGGAGTTGTCCTCGTTTTCGTGACGACTCGAAAAGAGTGGCGGGCAGTGGGCTGACTGTGCCGCTGGGGTTGCGGTCGATGTTCTTCCCGCGCGAGCGGCACACCGGTCGATCTATGGAATGCGCTCCAAGCTAGCGCGGACGCGATTCATCGCCAGGGCCGGGCCCTGCGTGCTTGAAATGCGGTCGGTTCTGGGTCTGTTCCGGCTTTTCGTCGCGTGGCGACGGAGTGGTAATGGCGGCCAGCCCTTCGCATCCATCCCTGTTGCAGATGATGGTCGGGCCGTGTATTGTGCTTGCCCTGGTGGTCGCACGGTCCCTTTAGCGATATGCCCGCCTAATAACAGGGCTCAAAGTCCGCCCGATTGCATGACGTGCCCAGCACAGATGGCGAGGCGCCATGTGCCATCACCACACGATGTTCAGCCAAGCAAACAATCTTGCGCGGTAGTACTGAAACCGGTGACTGAGGCCGAAGACGTTGACGGCTTCTGGAGTTGCTGGGGAGTGCCATGTAAGGGGAGTGCCATGATTCGAGCGGAATCGGTGTTGTCGACGAGGACGGCTTTTGCTAATAGATAGCCGTTTCGTCACTACGTTTGCTGCCCTCGATACGGATTTTCGGGGCAGCAAGTTGATCGCAAATGCGCAAGGACGGGCTATGAACGCATTTCTTCCTCTCGGGTACATCGACCCCGGTTCTGGAACGATTCTGCTCCAGGTCTTGCTCGCCGCGTTGATTGGTAGCGCGGCCTTCATGGGGAAAATCGTCGCCTTTGTGAAAAGGCTGATTCGGCCTGGGGCGCAGGCCTCGCCCCCATCGAAATCAGCCTCCGCTAACGAGGACTCCCCAGGCGAGCAGCGCCGAGCGGCGTAGCGGCATCGCTGCGGTATTCCTTCGGCATTGCTGCGGCGTACCTGCCATCGGAAGCCATACTTCTGTCGCATCGCGGGGAAGGCTGCCTTCTCCCTTGCGTTTCTCGACGATTGTCCCTGCCGAGGCTTTTGACCATGAGCACTTGCCCAAGCCTATCTCGATCCCAACGTGTCGCGGGTTCCTTTCGAGACCCTTCTGGCTACGTTTTTTACCGCGATGGTCGCGTGTTTCGGGCCATCGACGAGCCATGTTACGAGATTTTGTGCAATCTCGAGGCATCCGGCCTCCTCGCGCGCTGGACCCTGGCAAACCGGGTGGTGTCCACCCGATTCGTCAGCGAGCGGGGATTGCGGGGTGCACTGGAGGAGGAGCATCCGGGCTATCGTCGGTTCCTGGAACACGAGCCGATATCCCCCGTGAGCTTCCCCTACGAATGGTCCTTTTCGATGTTGGCCGATGCGGCCCTGTTGACGCTGGACCTTCAGTTGGAGTTGGTTGAGGCGGGGTATTCCCTAAAAGATGGCACCCCCTTCAATGTGCAATTCCGCGGCCCCAGCCCCGTGTTCATCGATCTCGCCTCGCTGGAGCGTCCGCGCCGCATGGATTTATGGTACGCTTTGGGGCAATTCAACCGCACATTCTTGTTCCCCTTGTTGTTGCATCGCCATCGGGGTTGGGATTTGCGGTCGTACTTTTGGGGGAACTTGGACGGCCGTGATTTGGACGCTGTGGTGCGGAGTTTCGGCCGGTTCGGCCGATGGCTGCCGTCGCTGTGGCTGGATGTCACGCTGCCGTGGCTGCTTCAGCGCTCGGCTGAGCGCCGGCCGAAACGTACCGTTCCGGAACACTCCCGGCCTTCCGTGAATCGAGAGCCGGTACGCCTGAATTTGCAGCGACTGCGGCACAAGATCGAGAAGCTTAGGAAAGCATATCGTCCGGCGGGTTTGTGGACGCAATATACGACTCTTTGCAATTATGACGATCACGCCGAGGAGGGCAAAAAGAGCTTCGTGCGTCGGTTGTTGCAGGCGACTTTGCCGCACACGGTTTTGGACGTGGGGTGTAACACAGGCGAGTATTCCTTGCTCGCGGCGGAGGCCGGGTGCACGGTCACGGCCGTGGATCAAGACCCCGCTTCGATCGACGTTCTCTATCGCCGGGCCAAGGCGGTGGCCGCGCCGATCCTCCCTTTGGTCGTCGATGTCACTAGTCCTAGCCCAGCGATCGGTTTCCGTCTGGCCGAGCGACCCAGTTTTTATCAAAGGGCGCAGGCCGACTGCGTGTTCGCGTTAGCGCTCATCCACCATTTGGTGGTAAGCGGGAATCTAAGCCTGGCCGCGGTCCGGGACCTCTTCGACGATTTGACGCGAGAGCACTTGTTCCTGGAATTCGTACCTCCCGACGACGACATGTTCCGACGTCTCACCCGATTCCGTCACGATTCGTTCGAGCATCTCACGCCGGCGGCCTGCCGCCAGGTTTTCGCCGAGCGGTTCGCGATCGTGGAGGAGTATCCGGTGCCGCATTCCAAGCGAATTCTGTTCTGGATGCGGAAACGCTGAAGATCGCGGGTGCCGAAGACGGCTTGATTCGCGAACCTGTCGCCCACGACCGGAACGCGTGCGCCGGGAACGCTGGTCGTGCGATTCTTCAGTGAAAACAATCGCGAGGTTCGGAGGTATGAGCCGAGTTCGCCGTTGGTTCGACGCCTTGCGACCGAGTATTCGGTGCATTCGGTGTGTTCGGTGGCTGGCGACGGGGCTGGGACTTGCGGGCTGGTTGTACGCAGCCCAGATCGGCTCTTGGACCAGTGAACGCAATCGTTACCATGATTTTTGGAGCCGGCTCGACGCCTGGGCAATCGTCATCGGTGTATTGGGTTTGTCGGTTCTGGTAGCGATTGCCGGTTACGGGCTGTCGCGAGTTCGCAACCCGTGGGGAAAATCGGCGGCTCGGTTCGCCTTCTCTCTGATCCTGGCCGACCTCGCCCTGTCGTGGTTGACGTCCACCTTCGTGGGGGTGGGATTCACGGCCAAGTACGACGCCGTCTTCTGGTTGGGTTGGGTAAGCCTTGCCACGGTGCTGTTTTTCGTGCGACATCCGGCCTGGCGGATCTCCTCCGCTCTGGCCCGTCTCATGTGGCCCTTGCCGATCATTTATGGCTTTCTGGTTTTCTCGTGGCCGTCGTGGGATGGGCGTGGAGGCGACTCAAGCGCGATTCATGAAATCCCTCAAGAAACCAGCCGCCAAGACGCTACGGCGGCACCTGTATACATCTTCATCTTTGATGAATGGTCGTACCCGCGAAGCCTGGAAAAGGGCCGCTTTTGCGCGGACCTGCCCCATTTGGCTGCATTCGGCGAGCACGCAACCGTCTTTCATCAGGCATTCTCGCCAGCCGATACCACGTACGTCTCGCTGCCACGGCTACTTTTGCAACAAAGGGATGGCAGCTTGGCACTTTCGGGCGGGCGCGCGTTTTGGCAAACGGATCAGGAGAGACGGCCATTGGGGGAGTTGCCGACTATCCTGGATGCAGCGGTGAAGTTGGGTTACCACGCCCGCTTGCTCGGCTTCTACCATCCGTATCATTCGTTGTTCCAGGAGCATGCCTTCGAAGCCCGCGGATATCCCAACGATCCCAAACGGGCTGACTTGGCGGGACGCACTCTGGAACTGCTCGTGTACAACCTGGATTTTCTGACGGACCCCTTGTCCCGCTGGATCTATCGCTGGTATCAATCCCGGCATTTCAGCGAGCACTGGCGCCGCCATGTGACGAACATCGTGGCAGAGTCCTTGGAGCTACTGGATCGCGGTGAGCAGAACCTTTTCGCTGTCTTCCATTGGCCTCTGCCGCATGGCCCGTTCATATTCGATAAACAGGGATACTACCTCGGCCCCTACGATCCGCTACGCGACACGATGTACGGCACGCCCGAGGACTATCACCGCCACTTGCAACTTCTGGACCGGCGGATCGGTAAAATCGTGCAACATCTCAGAGCCACGGGCCGTTATGACGAGGCACTCATCGTGTTTACATCCGATCATAGCTGGCGCCGCGATCCCTTGTTGACCACAAAGCCCAACGCACCGCAGAGGCGTCACGTACCGCTGCTCATCAAGTTTCCCGGCCAAACGGAAGGCCAGGAAGTGTGGGATCCGGTCGAACTAGCCGACTTGCAGGGGTTGATCTTGCCGCGCCTCGCTGGGCTTCGATCCAGCCGTTGAATGGTGGGCGCGGTCCCCACTGGGCCAGGCAAGATACGGCCTGGCGAATCTCGCCGGCTGTTTGCATTGCCGGATCCGCGCGGATAAACTATCGGGCGACCTGGCTTTGGCGCATTCTGTACACCCGATTGACGTAAAGGCGATTTTCATGCGACACGATATCAACCAACAGAATCGGCCCCATCGACGCGA
>DYLS01000266.1 GCA_020721965.1 Blastopirellula marina
GCTGTTGTTCCGCTGGACGTGGCTACGCAGAAGCGTGCCGCGTTCATTTCAGCAAAGCGTTCCTCAAAGGTCTCGACGTTCCTATCACGGTACCATCTGCCGGAGCGTACGACCTGCGTCACGGCCTGCTCCATGGAGGCCGAGGTTGGGGGCCAACCGGGGAAAGGCTCACTACGCACCGGTTTTCCACCCAAAAGAGCTGGTTTCTCGACCACAGCAGCCCGTGACCGTCGCGCCACAGCGCTCCCCAATGCCAAACCACCAGCGGCAGCCAAAAACGTGCGTCGATTCATGGCGTACCCTTCTCTGCCTTTCGATCCTGGCCGTATGCACGGAAAACTGGAGTCCTGGAAAATGCGTCGTGTCTCTCTGTCTGCCGCAGGCTGGAGGCGTACGTTGTGGCTGAGAATCACGCGGAGAATCACGCTGTGGACCAAGTCGATTGTGTTTGCGGAATGCTTTTACGGCTTGGACTGCTGCAACGCCCCTAGCACTTGGCTTATTGCTGCCCTCAGGATCGCTTCCGAGCCTGGTGCTACGTGACTTGCCGTTGGTTCATATCCCCCTTCCTGGAAGGCCGCATCGTAACAGATGTAGCCCGTTCCTAAATCCCCATAAGCGGCAACCGCCACGAAGTTCCCCTCTCCCGCCCGGGAAACGGCGTACTCTTGATACTCCAAAAGTGCCTCTCCCGGCAGAAACACGGCCACAGCCGGACCGATCCGTAGCCCCTGCACCATAAAGGGCTGGCCCGCCCGATCGAAGAAGCCAAGACTCACGGCCGCCAAGGTCCTTTTCAGAGGACTCTGGGTCGCGTCGGCTAGGATTCGTCGATAATCCTCAGCCGCGTAGCCGGGGTCTTTCCTGGCCGGAAAGACGACCGGGCAAAAGCGCCATGAGAAACGGTCCATGAGCGAGTACCGCGTGCTCTCGATGGCCCGCTTGATTCCGTCGTACAACCGCGACGCGAGGGCATCACGGGCTTCACGGCTACCATTGTTATACTTCCCGAATGTCACGTCGCCCGCGCAACCGGTCAGGTAGATTTGGAAAACGTCTTCTTCGTTTTCTAATCGCTCACGGACAATTCCCGGTACGTCCGCCGATACCCGGTGGTCGCCGTAAAAACTTTGGGGATGCGTGGCATAGAAGTGCAGGCGAACCAACGGCCGATCTCCCCTCGCCAACGTGATGGTCCGGACATGGGGATCGATTCTCCCCTCCGGTAGCTCCCGCATCCTCGGGTCTTTCCCACCGCTGCTGTAGCGAACCACCACGTTTCCCTTTTCGTCGCGAACGCGCCGGCTGGACGCGACCTCGTGGACGACTGCCTGGCCGAACCCCACGCGATCGCAAGGCTCCATCCGGACCAGACTTTCCTTGGCCGCCGACGCGATCCCTTCTGCGCAGTGTTGAAGAAAGGTTTGATCCACATACAGCGGTAGTTCCGGATAGGCCGACATGTGCTTTTGCGCATTGCCGTCCACGTAGGGAGCGGTATGTTGATGCACCGTGTGGACGAAGACATTCTCGGGCGACGTTTCCAAGGCGGCCGCCAACGTCTTTTGGAACAGCTCGTAGCTGGAATTGCACAGCCCGCACCAGTCCACGGCGCAAACTGCGAATCTTTGGCCACGCCAATCCAGAACGATACCTTTTGCCCAAAGCGGGTCTTCAATCGACTCGGGTCGATCCAGCCAAATCAACGGTTGACCACCCAGAGGCGGCGAAACGTCGCAGCGGAACACGGATACACGCAACCCTGCCGCCTCCTCTGGGAAAGCGTCGGCGGCCAACCAAGACAAAGCCAACACGCCGGCCAGGATGCAGTAAATTCCACCTCTGGCGATACCCAACGCAAGCCCATTCAGCGGCGATCTCAACGCATGAAACCAGCCGCCCCACAACCGTGGATTGGAGATGATCCAGACCATCAGAGAACCTCCACTACGGGTCGCGATCGTGGAAGGAGCACGACTTCTGGTGACGTTCAGGGAATTTGGTGGGATATGTTCAAGGCAGGCAGTCGGGCGTAAGGCGTCCCTTGACGCTGGGCACAAGCCGCCTCTTTTCGCTTGCCAGTTTCGTTTGTCAGTTTAGAGGCTCGACCGAGTCGCGTCAAGCAGTTAAGGTATTA
>DYLS01000267.1 GCA_020721965.1 Blastopirellula marina
CTAGCGTGGTCGACCAGACGCTGTTCAACTGGTCAAGGCTGGGTCAAGACCCGCCGGCAGGGCAAACTTGCCGGTGCTGACAGCCAGGTCACCTTCTGCCTCAGCTCCCCGCAGGTGGGGACATCCAAAGCATCTCAGTTTTCGGTCGGCGACAACAAGCAGCCTACCGGGCTGCTTTTTTGTTTGCGGCCGCGCCGACTGCCCACCCCGACCGTAACCGACCTCAGGCATAGTCGATGGTAAGCGGAGCATGATCGGAAAATCGCTGCTCCGTGTAAATCCAGGCGCTATCCGATTTGGCCTGCGCCGCGATGCCGGGAGTGGCCAGGTGGTAGTCGATGCGCCATCCCACGTTTTTCGCTCGGGCCTGCCCGCGATTGCTCCACCACGTGTAGCGATCTGGCGCGGGGTCGAGTTGGCGAAACACGTCCACATAGCCCGCCTCGTCAATCAGTCGGGTCATCCAGGCGCGCTCTTCCGGCAAAAAGCCGCTGTTCTTGAGGTTGCCTTTCCAATTCTTCAAGTCGATCTCTTTGTGGGCGATGTTGACATCCCCGCACAGCAGCACCTCGCCTGCGGACTTCAGGGACAGAAGGTGTTCGTGGAAATCGGCCAGGAACCGAAATTTCGTCTGCTGGCGCTCCTCTGAGCTGGAGCCCGAGGGGAAGTAGGCGGACACGATGGATAGGCGGTCACCGCCCGGACGCTTGTAAATGACTTCGACATAGCGCCCTTCCGCGTCGAACTCGGCATGGCCAAAACCGATGCGCACTTCATCGGGTTCGTGCTTCCAGTAGAGGCCGACGCCGCTGTAGCCGGGCTTCTCGGCGTGCTGAAATGCGGCCCCGGGCAATCCACCCAGGGTACGCAGGCTGGGCGTCATATCGGCTTCCAGCGCTTTGAGTTCTTGCACGCAGAGCACATCCGGGCGAGCCTGCGAGCGCAGCCAGTCATCGACCCCCTTGTTCGCGGCGGAACGTATGCCATTGAGATTGAGAGTGGTCACGCGCAAGGGGAAAGGCAACATATCCAGGCATCCGGTTGGGTCAGGCAATGAACAGGCAGGCACTCGGGTATCTGCTCTGCAACACAGGCAGCGCCTGCAACGCCGCAAAGCAAGGCACAATAAGAGACAGAGACGGTTCGTCAACGCGACGGCCCGCTTCGACATTGTTGCAGCAACACTCTCACTTGCAGTTCATGAAATTGACCGTGCGCCAACTTCGCCCCCTCCTGTTCGGCTTGCTGATGTGCACCGCTCCGTGGGCGCACGCTGACATCTACCTCTGCCGCGACGCGAACGGCACGCTGGTTTCCAGTGATCGCTTGACGCAGGATTGCCTGACCTATGGCGGCAGAGTGATCGGCCCAGATGGCACCGTGCGCAAGCGCATTCTGACCATGAAGGAACAGGCCGAGCAGTCCCAGGAAAAAGAGACCGCGCAGAATCTGGCCAGACAGCGGCGCGAACAGCAACGTGAGGATCGCGCCCTGTTGCTGCGCTACCCGAACGAAGCCGCGCTGGAGGCCGCCCGCGTCAACGATTTGAATCGGCCGCATTCGATGATTGAGGAAGCCGAAAAACAACTCGCTGCTCTGCAACGTCAGTTCAAGCGCCTACAGATTGATGCGCAGTTTTATCCGCAAGGCCCACTGCCCCTCGAACTGCGAACCAAGCTCAATGAGAACAAAGTGCTGACCAAGCAGCAAACCGCGCTCATCCAAGGCCAAAAAGCCGAGATCGTTCGCATCAACCACGAATACGATGCGCTGCGCACTCGAATGAAACCGCTCTGGGCCAGAGCATCGGCAAGGCAATAGTCGCCGCCAAGCTGACGAACAGAAGCCGCCTTGGGAAACGCGTCAGGGCGCCAGCCCGTTCGGATCGAAATCCATCGACATCAATGCGGGCAAGTAGGCCACGCCTTCATTGCCCCACGATTGCCGCGCATTACGCACCACCGCCTGCAGGCCATGCGCGGCATGGGCGTTTTCAGCCGAGGCTTGAGGGAAAAACGGCGCACCATGTCTTGCGCTTGTATGCGTTGCGGGCCGACCTAATCTTACTGTGTCATTATTGATCCGGCCATCTGAAGTTTGAAGTTTCAGGCGGCATATTTGACGTGGG
>DYLS01000010.1 GCA_020721965.1 Blastopirellula marina
GAGAAATCTTAACCCTTGTCAAGAAGATTTCTCGCGTTGCTCGAAATGACAGGAGGGCGAGGGCAGGAGCGCAAGCCGTTTTGCAGTGACGACAACCCCTGTGAACGACTCCGCCCGTGAACGGTTACTCTGCCGGGCACATCATGCATCCGGCGGAGTTTGCGCTGTAGCACTAGGCAGCCCCCATCGCCTGCTGGGTCCTCTGTCCGTTGCGGTTCGCTTGGATCATCGCCGCGGCACCCGGCAGGTCGGCCGAGAGCATCTTTCGCACTTGCCCGGCCTGGCCGCGAAGAGACTCCGCGTTTGCGATGAGCAGCTCCAGCTCGCGCCGCCGCGCCGCCAGCGGTTCCAGCACGGTTGGCGCCGTGATCCGAAAGTCCTGGCTAGGATTCAGCCGCCGAAGCTGACCTGCAATCCGGCTGGCGATCAGCCAATGGCCTGGCAAGATGCTGAGACCCAACAGTCCCAGGGCCAAGCCATAAAAGTTGGCGGGCAGATATTCGGCGTTTTCCGCGCCGGCGTACCAGGCGGTCAGGACCCAAGCGTATCCAATCCGAATCGCGATATCCGCCAGGACGCAAAAGGGGAGCAGGTTGGCCAGCCCATTGACCCAGGGACGCGTGGCGGCGGCGACGATCTGCTCGGCTTGTTCCTCGACGGCCGCCTGGAGGTCTTCGAGCAGGCCGGGATCGCCCGGCTCGCCCATCAAACGATGAAGCGTGCTCTCGATCCAACCCTCGGGGGGCGAGTTGGTGGCCGGGGTGGACGCAGGCGGCGGTGCCGTGGTCCGCGCCTCCTCTTCCGGCAGGACGCCCGGGGTGGCCAGGCGGTGGTCCTCCAAGATTCGGCGTACATCCTGGGCCGTCCTCGACAATTCACGCTTCAGGTCGGGCGTCATGGCATCGACGATCCGCTTCAGCGGCAGGACGCCGGTGAGCGCAGCGCGAAGGGCATAAAACGAGGCCGCCGCCACTTCCCACAGCGATAAACGCCGGAACCCCAGGCGAACCAGGCGATAAGTCGCCAGGACGTGAAACCACCGGGTCCGCAACCAGGCAGCGAGGGCGGCGAAGCCCGTCGTCCGCTCCGCCGTCCAGCGCCACGCTTGATGGATCACCGCCTGGCGGAATGCCGCTACGGTCCGCGGCCGCGAGAGGGCCTGGCGGTAGGTCTCGGACAGCCCTTGACGCAGGCCGTTCTCAGCCTCCTCCAAGGCCGCCGCCAGCTCACGGAGCGGGCCTAAAATCTCGTCTCCCGTGGCATACTGTAGATGGCCGCAGAAGCCGTCCCAGCGCAGATGCTCCAGATCCTTGCGGTAATCGCGTTCCAGAAGCGTGCGGCGGAACTCCGCGAACTCGAAGCGGTGGGGCTGCAACGCCGAGACGAGAAAGCGGCACGTGCCGTCGGGGTGCAGGCCTCCCTCTTCCAGGCGACGATCCCAGTCCTGCACCGCTTTTTCGCGACTCTCCTCCGGGATTTGGTCGGCACGGTTCAGGACGAACAACCACCGCTTGCGGGCGGCCCAGCAGCGGATTTCATCATGGACGCGGAAGTCGGCCCGCTTTTCTGGTGAGGTGACAACGACCACGATATCGCACTGTTCAATAAGGCGTCGCGCCACCTCCCAATGCTGTTGCAAAACGCCATCCACGTCGGGGAGATCGCAGAGCAGCAGGTCGCCCAGATCGGCCTCGATGAAGCATGGATTCAGGGCCTCGGGGATGCTGATGAGCGGCTTCCAGCGCGGGTCACCCGCCACGTAGGGCCGGTCCGTAAAGCAGCGGATGTCATCGGAGACGGGACTGGCGTTGGCGCGGCGGATCAGGGCGTTGAAGAGCGTGGACTTGCCCGCCCCGGTCGGCCCCAGCAAAACCGCCGTGACGCACTTGGCCGCACCGCCCCGGCTGAGGAACGCTCGGGCACTGGACAGACGCGTAGCCAATTCCGCCGCCGCGGGGCACAGCAGAAAAGGGCAGCAAAGACCTTCGAGGGTCAGCGACCGACGCTCCAAGGTGTCCAGCCAAGGTGCACTCGGCGCTGGGGACGGTTCGTCGATTCGGCTCATGATTCCGGCTCCTTGCCCTCCGGCCATTCCGCCGACGGCAATCTGCTCTTAACCACCTTTGGGGCGGTCTGTGGGGATGCATCTTGCCACGCGGTTATCCCCGATGGAGATGACGCCACGGGGGCCTCGTAATCCTGCGATGCAAAGTCCGCTCGATTGCGTGGTGTGCGCAGCTTGTGTCGCCAGGCGATATGTCCGATTACCACAAGCTGGTGAGCCACGCAAGCAATCCTCCGCTG
Source organism: Blastopirellula marina (assembly GCA_020721965.1). Lineage (GTDB taxonomy): Bacteria > Planctomycetota > Planctomycetia > Pirellulales > Thermoguttaceae > Thermogutta. The sequence continues at coordinate 2,305 of DYLS01000010.1, forward strand.
TAGCACTGGGAAATCTTTTCCGCTGTGACGCCCTGGGACGGTCCCGGACGAGTTCCGCACTCCTCGAAGGTGTTGCAGCATCGGAAAATCTTTTCGATCTCTGGAGTGCATGCCTCTGGTTGCGCCGGTTACTTTGGTCGCTGCGGTTGCTCAAAATGCGCGATTCGCATTGATTGCTCTGATTACTCCGGTGACTGTGGTTGCTCAAAATGCGCGATTCACTCGGGATGCTGAGGTTACCTTTGGTGCTGAAGTTACCTTTGGTGCTCAGGTGGTTCTGCTCTCTACGGTTGCTCCGGCTATTCTGGTCGCTCAGGTTGCTCGGCTTGCCACCATGCCCGAATCGTGCGGCAAGCATCCAAAGCCTGCGTCAAGGGGAGGGCGTTGAGTGCGTTCAGGGTCTGCCGCCAGGGCTGGGTGAGGGAGTCGGCGAATTCGCGATGCAAAAATTGTTCTAGTTCGGCAGCCCGTTCCGCGGCCCAGCCTTCGTAGGCGTTTTCGGCCACCTTTTCGAGTTCGAGTTTTCCGAGGTGCCGGAGGAGCCAGCCCATGGCAGCGTTGCCCGACGCCAGTGCCGTCCAGCCGCCCAGGGTGCCAAACATGCCGCCGCTGACCCCCAGGTCCAGGACCACCAGCCCCAAGGCCGAAAGGCCGGCGGCCGCCGGGACCAGGTCAACCGCGTAAGGAGGCCACCACTTATCGCGGCACCAAGCTGCCAGCTCTTCGCGGACCGCTGTTTCCCATCGGTTCCCTGCCTGGGGGAGCTGGCAAGCGAAGAGGTGTTGGCGGGCGGCGTCGCAGCGCTGCGTGGAGAGCATCCCGCCCTGGACGGCATCCTCTGGAAAGCGACTACGGAGGCGATCGATCAAAATTTCCACGCCTTCCCGCAGTTTTTGCATTTCCAGTTCTTCGCGGCTTGTGCAGCGGACATCCTCGTCGGGGCGTTTGGCAATCAGCATCCCAAGGAATTCGCCGAACGCGCCGGATAGCTCCCGCAAGGAGCGGGACATGCGGCGTGCCACGCTGCCCACCCAGGATCGCGCGCGGCGCAAAAGGGGCGGCCAGCGGTGACGCGCTTCCTCGATGGCCATCTCCATCAGGCGACCGACGGGAAAGCCCCCCCGCGCGGCGAAGGCCGCCGTGTCACCAACGAGACCCCCCATCGCCCGCAGGTCGGCTTCCAACGAGCGATTGCGTTCCAAGGCTTCGGTAAGCAACTCCTCAGCCGAGGCCACGGCCTCGCGAATCGCTTCCAATAGGCCGGCAAAGACCAATCGCCGGGCGTCCTGGCTCCGCAGGCGGGACAAGAGGTCGATCCCATCGTCATCCAGCGAGACAACGTCACCCCATTGCGGTCCCACGGCAGGATCGGTAAAGGGGCTGCAATAGAATGGGCTTTCGGCGAGGAATTCCAGGAGGGTTTGTCCGTCGGCGCGGTGCGTGCGGAAACCCAAGTCCAGCCGCTCCGTCAGGATTTGCAACAGGTGGCGGCGCTTTTGGATTGCCGCAGTGGGGCTGGTCTTCGTGAACAAATAGATCATGTTCGCGGCGAAACGGCAGCACCAGGCCAGCATCTCCACCGAACGCAGATCGGAGTAGGCCTCGCCGTAGACGACGAATACCACCAGCTCGGCCCGCGACAGCATCTTCTCGGCGCTTTTCCAGTTGGCGCACTCGACGGTATTGAAGTCGGGGACGTCGGCCAAAATCAACGCCGAGTCGTCGTGGTCGGAAGCCCCTGCAACACAGTAGTAGAGACGGTTGCCGGCCGAGGGTTGGCACAACTGCCTGGGGTCTTCCAATGGGGCAAGCTCGTAATCGGAAAAGACCCCGGCGAGGAAGGCCGCGTCGCAAAGCTTCGGAGGCACGGTGATGACGCATCCTCGTGTGACGGGGCGAATCGCCTCCCCTGCCGGGACCTCGCTGCCTGTGATCAGCCGGAACCAGGTGCTCTTGCCCGCCCCGCTCGGGCCGATGAGGACAGCAGTGAGCGGCGGATCGATACCCCGGGCACGGCAGAATTCGAGCGAGGCGTAACGCATGCTCACAGCCGCCTGGCCGGTCCAGGTGCGTCCCTCGCCCAGGATCGCACAGAGGCGGGGGACCGTCTCCAAAAGCGCGGCCAAACAGCGCCGTAGCTCATCGAAACGGGCCTCGTCCGGGGACAGGAACGCTCGCTGCGACATGGCTTACCCTTGCGATTTCGGGTGGGAACGCTGCTTGGATCGACAGACCTCTCCCGACGTTCCGTGCTTCTCGCGCGTGAGGGGGGAAACGCATCCAGGGGCGCGATGGACATGACCGCAAGCCCCAAAACTCGATTGTAATCAGGATCGCCCTCCTGGTCGGGCGTGCCACGGTGGTGGAGTTACCCCGCAGTGGGGCATCGTGCGACCGAAAAGTTGCAGGCAGCGCCGGCCGGGGCATTGTTTGCAGCCAGAAGCTGCTATCTCTCTTTGAATCCACTCAAAGCCCCTTGTTTTTCTATTTTACCGTGCCCCGCATTGTATGATACACAATAGAGGGTTTGGCTCGGCCTGCGTTCCGCAAACCTCCCCGCTCATCGTCGGGGGTATTGCGTGTCCCGCTTCGGAACGTTCCGCCGCCAGGTGCTTTCTCTGAAATAGCCGAACCTTCGCTTTGGTTCGTGCCAATTGCTGAAGCTTTAGTTAGTGCCCGATGCTGAAGCTTTGGTCCGTGTGAATTGCTGGCACATTTGACAGGGCCAATTGCTGCATTGCTGCTCGGCGTCAATTGCTGAAAGACGTAGCGAAGATGTCCAGGAACATGATCGCACTTGTGGGTTTGTGTTGGTGGATGGCCACGGGTCAGGCGGTCTTCGCCCAGTTCAAGGCGGACGACGGCAAGGGCTGCCGGCTAGGCGATCCTGTCGTGATGCGATGGCAGGCCGGCATGGTGATTACGGCGTCGGGTGGGACCTGCCGCGGAATCAAGGGGACGGCCCCGCTACCGCGAAATTGGCCGGAGCAGCAAGTCGAGATTGTCGAAGAGGATATCTCGCCGGGGGTCTCTGTCCGATATCAGACCGTGGACCAGTTGGTCGATATGATGGTCGTGCAGATCCCCAATCTCCCGGGAGGAAAGGAGGCCAAAGCGCTGGTGACCGTGGAGGTGCGGCGCTACGTGCAACTGCCGCCCGAGGATCCATCCATTTTCCGGATACCGCAGACGCGGGAAATCCCCGCCAATGTCCGACCATTTCTGGGGGCTAGTCCGAAGATCGAGGTCCGCGACCCCAAGATCCTGGCCCAGGCCAAGGAGATTCTTCCCGCCGAAGGCAAGGATTGGGACCGCGTCAAGGCGATTTACGATTGGGTGCGGGAACACGTTACTTATAAACAGAACACACCCCTGCGGGGGGCGCTGGCGGCCTTGAAGGATGGGACCGGCGACTGCGAGGATATGACGTCCTTGTTCATAGCTATATGCCGGGCGTCGGGCATCCCAGCGCGGACCGTTTGGGTGCAATCCCACTGCTATCCCGAGTTCTTCCTCGTGGATGATGAGGGCAAAGGCCACTGGTTCCCCTGCCAGGTGGCCGGTACCGAGGCCTTTGGCGAGATGCCCGACGTCCGCATCATCCTGCAAAAGGGTGACAATTTCCGCTCGCCCATCAATTCTCGCGAAAGGGTTCGGTACCTGGCCGAGACGCTGACCGGCGGCAGCCTGGGGGCCGATCCCAGCGTGCGATTCATCCGGCAGCGATTGGCCCAGTGATGCACGGATCATCGGGCGGCGGCCCCGCGACCGAAGAGTTTCTTCCACCACCAGCTTACGCTGGTGGCTCGGGAATGGGCACGCTGCGAGGGTAGAATCGCGTGCAGGAGCCTCGGGCGTCAGCCCGAGGTGGCCCCCTCCTGCCGGCGTGCGTCGATCGTTCCTGATGGCAATCAGCGTTCCACAGGCTCGGCCTCCACCACGCGTTGGAAGATGAAGTCGCCAAACTCGTAGTCCACGCGGACGGTCATGCCTTGCCAGTCGGTCTCCTTGAGGAGTTCGACGGCCAACGGGTTCTCGATCCGCTGCTGGATGACGCGTTTGAGCGGCCGGGCGCCGAAGGTCGGGTCATAACCCAGCTCGGCAATGGCTTCCATCGCGCGATTCGTGACCTCGAGTTGGACTCCCTTTTGGGCCAAACGCTGCTGGAGCCGCTCGGTTTGGATTGCGGCGATCTTGCGAATCTCCTCTTGCCGCAAGGGGTGGAAGATGATGATCTCGTCGACCCGATTCAGGAATTCCGGCAGGAAGTGATGCCGCAAGGCCTCTTGCACCGCCCGGCGGATTTCGTCCTCTCGGCCGCCGCTCCGCGAGATTTCCTGGATGGTCTGGCTGCCGATGTTGGACGTCATCACGATGATCGTGTTGGTGAAGTCCACGGTATGGCCCTGATTGTCGGTCAGTCGGCCGTCATCCAGCACTTGCAGGAGGATGTTGAACACATCGCGGTGGGCCTTCTCGATTTCGTCCAGGAGGACCACGGCGTAAGGCCGCCTGCGGATGGCCTCGGTCAGCACTCCCCCCTCTTCGTAGCCCACGTATCCCGGCGGAGCGCCGATCAGTCGGCTGACGGTGTGCCGCTCCATGAACTCGCTCATGTCAAGGCGGACGACCGCGTTTTCGTCGTCGAACAGGACTTCGGCCAAGGCCTTGCAAAGCTCGGTCTTGCCGACGCCGGTCGGCCCGAGAAAGATGAACGAGCCGATCGGCCGCTTGGGGTCCTGCAAGCCTGCGCGATTGCGGCGGACGGCATTGGCTACCGCTTCCACCGCCTCGTCTTGTCCGATCACGCGTTGGTGCAGCCGGTCCTCCAGCACGATCAGCTTGGCCCGTTCCGTCTCCATCATCCGCGAGACGGGGATGCCCGTCCAGACGCTGACCACCTCGGCGATTTCCTCTTGGCCGACTTCCAGCCGCAGCAAGCGGGACTGGTCCGGCACGGGGTAGGCCGACTCTTGGTCTTCGAGGGCCTGCTGCAATTGCCGCCGCCGAATATCCAGCTCGTACAATCGCTGATAATCTGCCTCGGGAACCAGGTTTCCCGACGATTGCTTGTCTTTGATTCCCGCCTGAAGTTGGCTGAACTCGTGCTCCACCTGCTGCAATTCCTGTCGCAGCTTTTGGATCGCTTCGAGGGCGGACTTTTCGCCTTCCCATTGCCTGCGCAAGTCCTGCAATTGCTTGCGGAGCCTGGTAATCTCTTCCTGGATTTCGCGGCGGCGCTCCTTGGCGTGCTCTTCGTTCTCCTCGGCGAGCTGCCGTTCCGCCAGTTCCAGTTGCACCACCCGGCGCTGCAATTGATCGATTTCGACGGGCACGCTTTGCAGTTCCATGGCCAGTCGGCTCATGGCCTCGTCCACCAGGTCGATGGCCTTGTCGGGGAGGAATCGGTCCGTGATGTATCGGTGCGAGAGATGGGCCGCCGCCACCAGGGCCGAATCCTTGATCTTCACGCCATGATGGGCCTCGTACCGTGGTTTGAGGCCGCGGAGAATAGCGATGGTATCCTCGACCGAAGGTTCTCCCACATAGACGGGCTGGAAGCGGCGTTCCAGCGCGGCGTCTTTCTCGATGTACTTGCGGTACTCGTCCAGGGTGGTGGCGCCGATGCACCGCAGCTCCCCGCGGGCCAGGGCCGGTTTGAGCAGGTTCGCGGCATCGGAACCGCCCTCTGCGCGACCCGCTCCCACCACCGTGTGCAGCTCGTCGATGAACAGGATGACGCCGCCAGCCGAGGCCTCGACTTCCTTGAGGACCGCCTTGAGCCGCTCCTCGAATTCGCCGCGGTATTTGGTGCCGGCTACCAAGGCCCCCAGATCCAGGGCAATGACGCGCTTGTTCTTCAAACTCTCCGGAACGTCGCCATCGACGATCCGCAGCGCCAAACCTTCGGCAATGGCGGTCTTGCCCACGCCGGGATCGCCGATCAGGACAGGATTGTTCTTCGTGCGGCGCGAGAGGACCTGCATCACGCGGCGAATCTCTTGATCCCGTCCGATCACGGGGTCGAGCTTGCCACGCCTGGCCCGTTCCACCAGGTCGATGCCGTAACGTTCCAGGGCTTGATACTTGGATTCCGCATTGGGGTCTTCCACACGGCTGTTGCCGCGGATGGCCCGCATCGCCTCGCGAATCTCCTTCTCTCCCACAGCACAGAGTTGCAGGATGTCCTTGGCCTTGGACGGGACCTGGGTCAGCGCCAGCAAGAGATGCTCGCTGGAGACGAATTCGTCCTTCATGGAATCGGCCATGCGCTGGGCGCCCTCCAGCACCTTCATCAACGTGGCGGAGGGCTGCCGCTGGGCGTCGCCGGAGACGCGAGGCAACCGGCCCAATTCCGCTTGCAGCAGCCGATCCAGTTGTTCCAACGGTGCCCCGATGCGTTGCAGTATGGGCTGGACGATGCCGTCCTGCTCCCGCAACATCGCCTCCAACAGGTGCAAGGGGTCGATTTCGGGATTCTGGCGATCGGCGGCGCGGGACTGGGCCTCGGCCACCGCCTCCTGGGCCTTGATGGTCAGTTTGTCGAAACGAAATGCCATGGGAATATCCTCCTTCGTTTTGCTTGCATTTTCCGCTTTGACGTTCGGAATACGGTTTTGAGATTCTCAATGCGTTTTGGACGTTCTCAATGCGTTTTGGGCATCTTGAACGCGTTTCGGACGTTGTGAACGCGATTGGATGTCATGAATACGGTTTTGACGTTCTGAATGCGTTTTGGGCGTCCTCGGACCTTGCGAACACGGTTTGGCGTTGCGAACACGGTTTGGACATTGTGCGTACGGTCGTGACGTTACGAATCCGATGGTTCGGCTTTCTATGCTAGGCACGGCCTTGGCCGGCGCAATCGGGAGGGGAAGTATCCCCGGCGGGTCCCCCTTGTTGGAGTGGCCCGAAAAAAAGGCCGCCCGATCGCCGGAGCGACCACAAGCGGCCTGAAGTTTGGGCGAGGCAGCAAGCCAACCGGATCGCTCCGGCGGGAGCGGCTTACTTGACCTCGAACTCGGCGTCGATGGTATCGTCGTCCTTGCCCTTGGCGGAGGCGGGGTCGGGCGAGGCCCCGGAGGCTTGCGCTGCGGAAGCACCCGCTCCCGCCCCGGCCGTGGCACGCTCATACAACGTTTTGCTGAAGGCGTGCACGGCGGCCTCCATCTCCGCAATGGCCGACTTGATGTTGTCGGCGCTGTCGGACTTGGCGGCCCCCCGGGTCTTCTCGATCGCCCGCTGAATCGCCTGCCGATCCGATTCGCCGAGTTTGCTTTCGTTCTCTTTCAGCAGCTTCTCCGTCTGCCAGCAGAGGTTGTCGGCCTTGTTGCGAAGCTCGGCGAGTTCCCGCTTGCGACGGTCTTCTTCAGCGTGCGAATCGGCCTCACGTCGCATCCGCTCGATCTCGTCCTTGGACAGACCGGCGGACTGCTCGATGCGGACTTTCTGCTCTTTGCCAGTCCCCAGGTCCTTGGCCGACACGTGCAAGATGCCGTTGGCGTCGATGTCGAAGGTGACTTCGATCTGGGGAACGCCGCGCGGGGCAGGCGGAATGCCTTCCAGGTTGAACATGCCCAGCAGGCGGTTATCGGCCGCCATTTCGCGTTCGCCCTGGTGGACCTTGATGGTCACGGCCGTCTGATTGTCGTCGGCCGTGCTGAAGATCTGTTTCCGCTCGCAGGGGATGGTGGTGTTGCGTTCCACGATGCGGGTCATGATGCCGCCGAGGGTTTCGATGCCCAGCGACAGCGGCGTGACATCCAAGAGGAGGACATCCTTGACCTCGCCCGCCAGGACGGCCCCTTGAATGGCCGCGCCGACCGCCACCACTTCGTCCGGGTTGACGCCCTTGTGCGGGTCCTTTCCGAACATCTGCCGGACCAGGTCCTGCACCTTGGGAATGCGTGTTGAACCGCCCACCAAGACGACTTCGTCGATCTCCTTGGGCGAGAGCCGGGCGTCTTGCAGCGCCAATTCGACGGGCTTGCGGCAGCGCTCCACCAGGTGATCGACCAGGCGCTCGAACTGGGATCGGGTAATCGTCATTTGCAGGTGTTTGGGCCCGCTGGCGTCGGCCGTGATGAAGGGCAGGTTCAGCTCGGTTTGCTGCACGGAGCTTAGCTCCTTCTTGGCCTTTTCGCAGGCCTCCTGGAGCCGCTGCAAGGCCATGGGATCCTTCCGCAGGTCGATGCCATGCTCTTTCTGGAATTCCTCCGCCACGTGATCGACCAGGACCCGGTCGAAGTCGTCACCGCCCAAGTGCGTATCCCCATTGGTGCTGATGACGCGGAAGACGCCGTCCGCGACCTCCAGGATCGAGACGTCGAAGGTACCGCCACCCAAGTCGAAGACCACGATCTTCTCGGTGGTTTTCTTGTCCAGCCCGTAGGCCAAGGAAGCCGCGGTCGGTTCGTTGATGATGCGGACGACCTCCAAACCAGCGATCTGGCCAGCGTCCTTGGTAGCCTGACGCTGGGCATCGTTGAAATAGGCTGGCACGGTAATGACCGCCTTGTTCACGCGATGGCCCAGGTAGGACTCGGCCGCTTCCTTGAGCTTTTGCAAGACCTTGGCCGAGATCTCAGGCGGGGTGTACTGGCGGTCACCGATTTGCACTTTCACGTAATCGCTGGCACTGCCGACGATCTGATACGGAACGATCGTCTCTTCCGATTTGACCTCTTCGCGGCGGCGTCCCATGAAGCGCTTGATCGAGTACACCGTCCGCTTCGGATTCGTGATCGCTTGACGCTTGGCCGGCTCACCGACCAATACATCGCTCTTCTCGGTAAAGGCCACCACGCTTGGGGTCAGACGATTCCCCTCCTCATTGGGGATTACCTTGACGTCTTTCCCTTCCATGACGGTGACCACCGAGTTGGTCGTTCCCAAGTCGATACCGATGATTTTTTCTTCAGCCATAAAGACAACTCCTAATATGAGGCGTTTTCGCTGGTTTCTTGAAAACTCGTTGGCTTGTTGAAAACTCGTTTTACCGGACAGGCAACCGGCCCTATTGCCGCGCCGCAGGACCGAACAACGAAGCAAGACCGCTCCCTGCCGCTGGCCTTCGACGCTGAAATCGGATTTGCAAACCGCGCGCCGTGCTGCTGCCTTCATCGCGAACTTTATCGTAAGTCATTGTATTACAACACTTTATGTAATGTGAACTGTGGTGAGCCTTAGCCCGTGGATGTGCCCCGAAGCGTCCGCCTGCCAAAATGGCACCCCGGGATAAACCTCGTGGGTCTGCCGAGCACGCTGGTTTGCCGACCGGGGGCATTGCGGCTCGTCGTCCTGGCGGTCGCGTTGCTTTGGATGCTTAGTCGCGTAGCTTCGGGTCCTACTGTGAGGATTATAACGGCGATTTGTGACGGGCATTCACCCCTTATTTGACTTTTTTTAGCTCACGACTGCCAACGGCGTCCAATTTTTGACCTACGTTTTTTTGACCATCCTAGAAAACGCATCCCAAGATCATTGCCCGCATTCGGAGAGGTTGGTTGATGAGCGAACCCGGAATTTCAGAAATCGGCTTTCCAGCGGCGGTGGGGCCGGAGCCTGCCAAGGCGCAGGGGGCTGCGCGGCCAGAGTCCGCGCCCATCGTGGAACCCCCGCCGCCGGATGCCCCCGTTAAGGCCCTGGTGGTGGATGACGACGCGACGGTCCGTCGCCTGGTCTGCCATCTCCTTCGAGGAGGGCAATACGAGGCCTTGGAGGCGGCCGACGGCGCCCAGGCCCTTGAAGTGATCTCGCAGGAGCTGCCCGAGATTGTCCTCACCGACTGGGAAATGCCGCACATCGACGGTCCGGCGCTGTGCGACAAAATCCGGGCGATGGCGCTGCCGTATTACATTCACGTCTTGTTGCTGACGGCGAGGAATACCCCGGAAAACGTGATTCACGGGCTGCAAAGTGGGGCGGACGACTATCTGACCAAGCCGGTTCAGAAGGCGGAGCTTCTGGCCAGGCTCAACACGGCCCGGCGAATCGTGGTAGCGAACCGGCGAACGGCCCGCCTGGCCCGCACCGACGCCTTAACCGGCCTGTTGACCCAGCGGAGCTTCTTTGAACACCTCCGCCAGCACTTTTCCCTGGCACGCCGCGGCGGGCAGCCCTTGGCCTGTGCCATGGTGGATCTGGACTATTTTAAGCGAATCAACGACGTGCATGGCCACCTGACCGGCGATGAGGCCCTGCGTACGGCGGCCGACGTGCTACGCCGTGAGTCGCGGGAATCGGACGTTGTTTCGCGGCACGGCGGAGAGGAGTTTTGCATCCTCCTGCCGAACACCGATGAGGACGGGGCCCAAGTTTGGGCCGAACGCGTTCGCCAGGCGATCGCCGCGGCAGCGATTCGCGCCGATTCCGGCGAAAAGTTGACCTTCACATGCAGCATTGGCGTAGCTGGCCTGTCCGAGGACGTCCTGTCACCGGAGCAATTAATCGACCGGGCCGACCAGGCCCTGCTTTGCGCCAAGCGGAGCGGGCGGAATCGTGTCTTGGGCTATCTGGCGGCGACAGGGAATGAGGGCGATCCCCAGTACAAATCCGGGAGAGAGGATATCTTTGCGGGCGTCCTAGCGAGGGACGTGATGACCCCCGTCATCAGTCCCTTGCGGATGGAGACCCCCACCCGCAGCGCTGCCTGTTTCTTTTTACGGTCGCGTATCACATCCGCACCAGTGGTCGATGACCAGGGCAAGCTGGTGGGGGTGCTGTCGGAAAAAGATTTGATGGCGGCCATCGCCAGCGTGGACGGGTGGCAGCGGCCGATCTCGCAGCTCATGCAGCGGCAGGTGATCACTTACGATGAGAGCGTGCCGCTCCGCGCGATCTACGAGTTTCTTTGCCGCGTGTCGATACGGCGGGTGATCATCGTGCGGCAGGGCGAACCGGTCGGGGCGATCAGCCGCGGGACCTTGCTTCGTTGGTTCCATTGCCGACTGAACGCCTCGGGTGAGCTGCCGCACGATTCCGCGGAAGAACCTTCACCTTACGCCCAAGATGGCCGCGAACAGCTCGCCAACATAGCCCGGCGGGTCGCCCAGGAGGCCGAAGAATTCCGTCGCAACCTCGCGGCGGATGACGTAGACCAGCAAGCCCTGATCATTGCCACCGCCACGCAATTGCAAGGTCTGACGACGGAACTGCTCTCGCAGTCTGGCAGCGAGGGGCTCGCTCGTGGCGCGTTTTCGCTGGGGGCCAATCCGGAGTGAAGGCCCCCAAGCAGGCGATGGCCCGACTCCACGGGGGCCTGGGGCTTCGAGGTCTCTCCCGGCCACGGGCGCCACGGCCCAGGCGGTCGTCGGTCGGCCTTGGCCTGGCTCAGCGGGAGGCTTTCAACCCCCGTGTGCCAGGGCCTTGGCGACATCCGTGCGATAGGCGATCAGCGCGGGCATGTAGCCCACGATCGAGGCCAACGCAATCAGCCCGGGGATCAAGATCAGCTCAACCGGCTGCGCGCTGAGGGCGCTGACGCGGATGCCCGTCTGCTCGAAAATCGTGCCCGAAAAGGCGCCGATCAAACTGTGGCCGAGTAGGACGCCGAGGGCCCCGCCACCCAGCGAGAGCAGGATGGATTCCAGCAGGACGACGAGCATCACCGTGCTGCGCTTGGCGCCCAGGGCACGCATAATGGCGATTTCCAACTGCCGTTCGGCCATGGAGTTGTAGATGCTGACCATCAGACCAATGCCGGCCGTGATCACGATCATGACGGCGAAGATCAAGAGCACGGTCTGGATGTCGCCCAGCAACCCCTCGAACATCTTGGCAACTTCCTCGCTAGGGACGACGGCTTGCAGCTCCGGCGATTCCTGCCCGATCCGGCGAGGCAATTCCAAGGCCCGAGCGGAGTTGGTCCAGTCGCGTTTGACCAACACCGCCGTCACGGAGTGAGCATCTTCGCTTTCTGAAGGCTCCGCCGAATGCTCTGCTGGGTGCTGTACGGAATGTTCTTGTGGATGTTCCTCGCCTGCGGTGGTGGCGTCGGCCGGCGCACTGCCGGTGTCTGCGGATTCCACGGCGTGCTCGTGCTGGTGCATCTCCCAGAAACCGCGGAGATTGCTGAAAAGCACGCGATCGAAAGGCGTTCCCGTGGGCTTGAGCACGCCGGTGATCTCGAATTCTTCCGTGTGTTCGTGCGTGCCTTGCCCACTGGTGGTATGCGTGACTTTGAATTTGTCACCCACGTCCAAGCCGGTCCGCCGGGCCACCGTGGCCCCGATAACGGCATGCCAAATCTGATTGGCCGAAAAGTTTTGCCCTCTTTCGAATTCGTAGGGCCGATCGCCGAAATAGCGGAAGGTTTGAAATAGCTCGGGTACCGTGGATACGACGGGAAAGCCGGCATAGAACCCGCCAATGGCGATCGGTATAGCGGCTTCCACTTCGCCCGCGTAGCGACCGCTGTGCAATTCTTCGTAGACCTCGTAGGGTATCGTGCCGCGCGGATTTTGCAAGTAATAGACGGTACTGAGAACCAGTTCCAGTGGCCCGCCCCGCGCCGGACCCACGATCAGGTCATAGCCCTGGGAGCTTCGCTTGAACGAACGATCCAGGATTTGATAGATCACCAGGACGGCCACGACCAAGGCCACGCCCAAGGCCATGGAAAACGCCGTCAGGGCCGAGGACACGGCCCGGTGCTGAATGCTGCGCCACGCGATTTTCCAGAGATTCATGGCTTCATCATTTCACGAAACGGATCAGACGATACAAGATGCGAACCAAACGGAAGACCTCAGACCCAAGCTAGCAGAGACACTCCGGATGACCGCCGGAACGCCGTTCAGGTCTTGCGACTGAGAATCAAGTTAATCTCGGCCAAGGGAACCAAGCGGGGAAATTGGGCCGCCACTTCGGGGCTGTGTGTCACCAGGATCAAGGCCACGTTTTCCTCCCGGCAGCCCTCCCGCAGCAGGTCCAGAATGATTTGCTGATTGCCGGTATCGATATTGGCGGTCGGCTCGTCGGCCAGGATCAGCTTGGGGCGATTGGCCAAGGCCCTCGCCACGGACACCCGTTGCTGCTCTCCTACCGACATTTGCCGCGGTCGGTGGTGCATGCGATGACCCAGCCCCACACGCTCCACGAGTTGCCGAGCCCGCGCCGCGTCCGGCCTGCCCCGCCCAAAGGTCATCCCCAAAAGGACGTTTTCCAGTGCCGTGAAGGCGGGCAGCAAATTGAACGTCTGGAACACGTATCCGATATTCTCCGCCCGAAACCGATCACTCTCCGACTCCGATAGCAGGGTGATATCCCAGCCGTCGATGCGGACTTGCCCCTCGTCGGGTCGGCCGATTCCGGCTATGACGTGGAGGAGGGTCGTCTTTCCACAGCCGCTTTCCCCCACAATGACTACCTGCTCCCCCGCCTGTACGGTGAATTCCGGGATGTCCAGGATCGGCAGGACCTCGCCGTCGGGGGTTTGAAACGATTTCCGCACGTCCCGTAGGACCAAGAGCGATTCTTCGGTAAATACCATGTGCTTCGACTCCTTAACTGGTTGCTCCTACGGTCCCAGGGCCGCCAGGGTTCACGAATGTAGCACGGCCGTTACCCATCCTCGGGATGGGGGGGCGGAAGCAGGCCGTATCCCCACCTCGGTACTACGTAACTGTTCACGGCTGATCTGTAACGGAAAAGCTTTGTGAAACAACGAGGGTGAGAGGTCCCAGAGCTTCCTTGAGTGTGGAACGGCATGTCATTTCGACGAGCGTCAGCGAGGAGAAATCTTAACCCATGTCGAGAAGATTTCTCCCCGTAGTCCACTCTCGTTGCACACGCCCATTGAGGCACAACATATAGCGTTGACAGCAACTTATAGACGCAGCAAATAGTGGTGTGCAATGGAGGTGGGGCACCACGAACACCTTGCGCTGGAGTACTATGCCGAGGCCCGAAGCTCGTCGAATTGCAGGCTGAACAGCCGCCGATAGGCCTCGCAGCGGGGCAGGAGGTCGGCGTGGGTCCCCTCCGCGAGAATCTGGCCGTCCTGAAGGAGCAGCACGCGGTCGGCTGTTTGCAGCGCCGCCAGCCGGTGCGTGATGATGATCGTGGTTCGACCGGCCACGAATTTTTCCAGAGCCCGCTGAATCAATTGTTCGCTCTCCAGGTCGATCTGGCTGGTGGCTTCGTCCAGGATCAGGATGGCAGGGTCGCGAAGGATGGCCCGGGCCAGCGCGATCCGCTGCCGCTGACCGCCGGAGAGGAGGCTCCCCATCGGACCGACCACGGTGTGGTAGCCGTGGGGCAGTTCTTCGGTAATGAAGCGGTGGGCATGGGCCGCCACGGCTGCCGCGACGACCTGCTCTTCACTCGCCCCCGGCGAACCGTAGCGGATATTGTTCATCACGGTATCGTTGAACAAGAGCGGCTCCTGCGTCACCACGCCGATTTGCCGCCGCAGGGACCGGAGCCGAATGTTCGGCAAGGGCACACCGTCCAGGCGTATTTCCCCCTCCGTCGGATCGGCGAATCGCGGGATGAGCGAGGCCAACGTGCTCTTCCCGCACCCGCTCGGCCCCAGGATCACCAACGTTTGCCCGAAGGGTATCTCCAGGTTGATATCGCGTAGGACGGGGCGGTCCGGGCTGTAGCCGAAACCCACGTGGTCGAACACGATGTGCTGTCGATGCCGCGGTGCCACCACGGCGTGTGCGGCCTGTTGCACCTGGGGCTTGCGGTCGATGACGCCGAAGATGCGGTCTGCCGCCGCCGCTGCGCCTTGCAAGCCGGAAAATACGTCCGACAGCTTGCGGATCGGGTCCGCCGCCCCCACCAGGAAGGCATAGAACAGCACCAAACTCGGCATCGAGATCGGTTGCGCGGCCATCGGTATGCCGAACAGCGTGGTCTGTTGGCGGAGGACCAGGTAGGCCCCGGCCATCATGGCCAGCGAGATGATGCCGATCCCCAACACCTCGGTCAAGGGATTGGTCAAGGCGTCGTACCAGGCGATCTTCAACCCGCGCTGGAGATAGCGGCGGCTGATCTCCCGGAATCGCCGACGCTCGTAAGGCTCCATCGTAAAGGCCTTGACCGCGCGGATCGAGCGAAAGGCCTCCTCCAGCGCACCGTACAGGATGGACATCTGCTCCATCGCCCGACGGTTGGCCCGCTTGATGCTCCGGCTCAACTGCCGGACGGCCCAGGCCGCTGGAGGGACGACCAGTAACGAGACCAGCAAGAGCCGCCAACTGATGACGGCCGCTCCCACCAGGCACGCCGCCATCTTCAGCGGTTCCCGAATCAGCTTGCCCAACAGGATGGATACCCCGCCATATACGCCCTGGACATCGTGGGTGAACCGGCTCATCAGGTCAGCCACCCCCTCGTTGCTGAGGGTGTTGACGTCCAACTCCAGGGCGCTGCGAAAGAACCGCTGCCGCAGATCGTACACCACGCTCTGAGCCAGATAGCTCACCAGCACGAGGTTCAGCACCAGGGCCGCGCTCTTGAGCACGGTCCCCACCAGCAACGCGGTAATCACTAGAAGCAGCGTGCCGAATGGATCGTCCGGCGTCCACCGCTTGATCCACGGCTGCAACGCCTGGTATCGGGACAACAAGGTCCTCGCATGGTCCAGTTGGCGGTGGAGGGCAGATTCGGGCGACTGGCTCGGGAAAGTACCCCCGACTGCGATGGTTTCCGCGGTCCGGGCAAGCTCCGCTTCCAGTCGGGCAACGTCCCGCCGCGTCTCCTCGATCTTCATGTCCACCCAGTAGTGCAGCGACTCCCCGCGGAATGAGACCTCCACGATCGGATACACGGCCGAGATGTTGCCGCCCCAAAGCACGCCAACCAATAGCGCCGTGGCGGCGAC
This sequence comes from Blastopirellula marina, assembly GCA_020721965.1. Taxonomy (GTDB): domain Bacteria; phylum Planctomycetota; class Planctomycetia; order Pirellulales; family Thermoguttaceae; genus Thermogutta. The sequence continues at coordinate 18,137 of DYLS01000010.1, forward strand.
GCCACACAAAACCCAAGGGTGCCGAAACACCAGAGCGAAAACGCGACCGAAATTTCCCATCCCTGGAGCGATCCTGTCAGCAGATCATCAAGCAGCGATCGAAACCCCTCGTCCCCGCGGAGACTGGATAGACCCCCGCAAGCCAGTACTTCAGCGCACGATTGCTTGCTTGGCTCAGCATGTTGTCGTGACGGGGCACAACGCATCGCAAGCTATGCTGCGAACATCCTGTGCTGCGCACATCATGCAATCCGGCGGACTTTGCACGGTACTATTGCGACCCAGGGCCAAGACCCAGACACCGACGGTCCTACTTTTTAGCAAATTGCCGCGGTATCTCAAAGACGAAACCAAATCTTACATATTTCAAGGGATATAATGTAACCTATGCGATGTAGATCAGTGCCCAGGTGACAAGAATCGCGACCGTGCTTGCTATGCGGATGTCGGATTTGACTTGGTATGCGGATGCTGTACTTGCCAGCGCTAAATCTAGAATACGAGCCACCAGCGTAAGCTGGTGGTGGGGTATTGCGATGCAACTGTGGATCCACCACCGTCTGGCGCTGCCTCCACCTCGGGCTGACGCCCGAGGCTCGTGCGCTGCCGCGTCCATCCCCGCTGCTAGCGCGACCCGCGAGTCACCAGCTTACGCTGGTGGCTCGGGTTGCGACGGGACCTTGCCAAACGTGCCGTAAACGATCGTGTCATAAACGATGTGGTTGACCACGGTGGTAGTGTCCGTGCCGGGATCGTACTTGGCGATGTCCGGCACGGTTTCTTGTGGTGCGAACCTCCGGTTTGCGATTCAGGCTACCACCAAGCTGTACCACTCGTGACTGTCGGCTGCTCGATGCGCAAGGTGGTCCGCTGGCGTCTATTGAACCAAGTCTCTTTCGTGGGTGTCAACTCTTTTATGAAAGATGTTTTCGGGGACGGCGGGTGTCCAGCGGTCCGGCGCTGACGCGACCGGGATGCTACGCTATAATCCTGAGAGGTGAAAGGGTTTGATTGGTCCTCGGGTTCGCCACCAGGGGACCGACAGTAGGGGCCTTGCGCCTGGAGGGTATGCGAATTGGTGAGCAGCCACACTGGAGATGTGGTGCCCCTTTTGGGGTTGCGGGTTCGAGTCCCGTGCCCTCCGCTAGGTAGGGGATTCCTGTCGCTGCCAGGAATCCCGTGCGTCATTGGGAAAGGCGGGGGCAAGTCGCGGCGTCGGAGAAAGCCGCTATTTTTTCCGTGGGATCGGCAAGGTGTTTCTAATCGTGTAACCGTTCACGGCTGAGCCATAACGGAAAAGGTTTGCAAAACAAGGCGGGTTGTTCAGAAGTTCCCGAGATTCCTTGAGCGTGCAACGGAATGTCATTTCGACGAGCGGCAGCGAGGAGAAATCTAAACCCTTTCGAGGAGACCTATCGTTTTGCAAGATTTCTCGCTTCGCTCGAAATGACAAGAGGGTGAGCCGTTTGACAGTCACGAGAACCGCTGTGAACGACTACCTAATCGTGGACCGGGGCTGGTTGGTAACGCATCGCGGTAAATACCTAGCCCTGTTCGATCGTGCGATCGAAGAGCCGCCGGTTCGCGTGGAGGTAATCTTCAACGGTTTTGAGCAGGGCGGGCGGGCCATCCGAGTCCATCAGATGGCTGAGCTTAGTCAATTCGGTGGGATCGGTGGGCAGATGATTGCGGGCCGCCACACTGACCAGTCGCAGGCGGCTCTCCAGGGTCCGCAAAAAGGTGTAGCTCTCCAGCAGATACTGGGAGTCGGCTTCCTCCAATAGCCCCGCTGCTTGCAATTGCCGGAGCGCCTCCCAAGTGGAGGCTACCCGGATGGGCGGGAACTCCTCCCCGTATCGTAGTTGCAGCATTTGCACCATGAATTCGATATCCACGATGCCGCCTGGTCCGCGCTTGATGTCGAATTCCTGGGAGGCCGTCTCCTCCATCCGCCGCCGCATCTCGGCGATTTTCCCGGGAAATTCCGGCCGCCAAGGTTCGCCGAAGGCGGCCTCGTGTATCACCCGCTGCACGTGATCTCGGATGTGGGGCGAGGCGAAGACGACGCGGGCCTTGCACAGGGCCTGGCGTTCCCAAAGGTCGGCCTGACCTTCGCGAAAATACCGGGCGAATTCGTCCAGGGGGAAGACCAAGGCGCCGCTCTTTCCGGTGGGTCGGAGCCGGGCATCGATTTGATACAATCGCCCGTGCGGCCCCAAATGCGACACCGCCCGCATGATCGACTGCGCCCATTGGCTGAAGAAATGCTGATTCGTCGTGCTCTCTCGGCCGCGGCCGTAGCGTCCCGCCATGATCGGGCCGGTCTGGCCCTCGCCCTCGTACAGGAAAACGACATCCAGGTCGGATTGGTAGCTCATCTCTTGGCCGCCGAATTTCCCCATGGCCAGGATGATCAGCTCCGCGGCGCGATTCGAGTCCTCGCAGTCGGCCAGCGTCGGTTGGCCGTACTTTAACACCAAGCGTTCATACTCGCGTGCTGCGATCTCCGTGAGGCAGGTCTCGGCGATCTGGGTGATGACCCGCGTGATCGATTCGCAGTTCTCCTTGCCGAGGAGGTCGCGGACGCCGATCTGGAGAATCTGGTCGCTTTGGAAGGCGTGGAGGATCGGCTCGATATCCTCGGCCGATTCGCACAGGTCTTGCAGCATCCGCTCCAGGAATTCGGGCGTGGGAAGCCGGTCCAGCACCAGGCTGTCCATCAGGCTGTCGATCATGCCCGGATGACTGACCAGCAGGCTCGTCAAATACGGGCTGTACGCGCACAATCGCACGAACAGCTTGAGGGAGGGTGGATTGAAACGAAACAGCTCCCAAAGCACGCCTTTGCCGCCCAGCGAGTCGGCCACCTGACCGAGCGTCACCAGCGTGGCGTCGGGGTCGGGGGAGGCGCTCACCGCGGATAACAGGGCCGGGGCAATGGAGGCCAGAAAATGGCGGCACCGTCGCGTGGAGAGGAAGGGAATCCGCTCTTCGGAAAGCGACATGAAGTTGCGGTACGCCTGAAGGGGGTCGCGAAAGCGATAACGCGCGAAGACTTCGAGGATCAGTTGCCGGGGCGGATCGGGATCGAGGACCAGATCGACCTCGGCCGTCGTCTCTTCATCGTCTTCAAAGGCCTCTTGAAGCAGGTGGTTGAGGATGCGGCGATTCCGCTCGGTGAATCGGCGGAAATCGGCTTGAAAGGCACGATCGGCGGACTTGGTCGCGAGGTCGGGATAGCCCATCCGGATGGCCAGCTTGCGCTGTTCTTCCGGCTGCATGGGCAGCGAGTGCGTCTGGAGATCGAACATGATCTGTAGGCGATGCTCCAGCCGGCGGAGGAAGTGGTAGCTTTGCTGCAAATGAAAGCTCTCTTCGTGACTAAGCAGGCCGGCCTCCTCCAAGCGTGCGATGGCCTCCAGGGTGTTGCCCGTCCGCACCGCCGGGATATCGCAGCCGTGCAGCAATTGCAGAAATTGGATGGCGAATTCGATGTCCCGGATGCCGCCCCAGCCGTTTTTGACGTCTTCGGCTTCGACACCGTCGCGGAGGGCGCGGCTTTCGATGCGACGGCGGAGCGATTTGATGCCGGAGATGTCCGCCCGGCCGAGGAACCGCCGGTAGACCCAGCTCTCCAGACGCCGCAGGAATTCAAACCCCAGCTCGAGATCCCCCGCCACCGGCCGCGCTTTGATAAAGGCCTGCCGCTCCCAGGTTCTGCCCCGTACGTCATAATAGTGCAACGCGGCAGGGACGCTGATGGCGGCCGGACCTTGATCGCCTTCCGGGCAGAGACGGCGATCCACCCGATACAGCGAGCCTAAGCCGGTCCGCTGCGTCAAAATGCGGACGATCTCTTGTACCAGACGCTGGAAAAACTCGCTATTCTCCACGCAGCGGGGGCCGGTCGTTGTCCCGTCATCTTCATAGAGGAAGATCAGGTCGATGTCGCTGGAGTAATTCAACTCGGTCCCGCCGAGCTTCCCCATTCCCAAGATGAAGAATCCGGCGGTGCCCCCGTTCGGCAACCGCGGCCGACCGTATCGTTCCACGCATTTGATCCACGCCGCCCGCGACGCCGCCTCCAGAACGGCGTCGGCCACGTAGGAGATTTGCTGGGCCACGGTCAGCACGCTTTGATTGCAGACGAAGTCCCCGTAGGCGATCCGCAGCATTTGCCGCTGCTTGAATCGCCGCAAGGCGTTGAGCACCTCATGATCGTGACGCAGTGCCGAGACCTCGTAGGAGATTTCGTCGACCAACTCTTCCCGGGTCAGCGGTTCTCCTTGCGACACGTGCAAATAGTCGTAACTTTCCGGATCGCGAACCAGGATGTCGCTGAGGTACTGGCTGGCGGCGAAAATCTGGAGCAGCGAACCGAGTGCCGCCGGCTCACGCTCGAAGAAAGCGGCCAGGGATAACGGACTGCGGGCCGCCGCGAAGTAACGCTCGAGGTTGTTCAGCGCCATGTCGGGATCGGCGAGCAACGGTAACGCGGCCTGCAATTGCTGACTCAGCGTGTCGGCCAAGTCCGGCGTCATGCCTTGCGACAAGATCTGCGAAAGATTGGCCTCGGCTCGCTCCGGGTCCTGGACCCGGCAAGCGGTGACCCATTTCACGGCGGTCCGGAAAGAATCTTCGGAACAACGAATTGCGGGAGGTTCCATGGCCAGGCCGTTACGTCGCAAGGGCAAAAACCGCGGCATCGGATGCCGGGGCGGGAGAACCAGCTACATCTCTAGCAAGGGGACGTCGCCTCCTACCCCTTGATACTCATTGTGGATTGCGACCGGGGACCAGGCAACCATGAGCGAGCTGCCACCGCGGTATTCCAAACCGGAGATTGCCGATCCGGGCCGCATTCGGAAGGCATCGAAAAAAGTGACAAGGCCGACAGGATGGAAACGCGGGAGAATCGCGAGGCTGCTGCAAACTCGGGAGGCTGGAGTGACTCGGCTTTTACGCAGCTCGCCTCCGCCACGGAATGCCGACCGGCGGCACGGCGATTTCCGGGTAAAACGAGGTAATCCAAAGCCTGGAAGAGCGGTCGCGGAAGGAATCGCTTAGGGGGGGCCGACTTCTCGGGGAGGGAAACCATCTATCCGGTAGCCACGATGCCCGACGCGCGTTTCAGGATTGCGCGTCTTGGCCAGCCGGCTGATGCTCGTCCTCGGATTCCAGGGCCTTCGCGTGGATCGCTTCGAAAACCTCTCTTCGATGGACCGGCACGTCCTTCGGTGCCGTGATCCCGAGGCGGACCTTGTCACCTCGGATGTCAACGATCACAATGGTGATTTCGTCGTTGATCACGATACTCTCGTTCTTCTTTCGAGCCAGAACTAGCATCCTTGAATCCTTTTGCAGAACATGGCCGCGCTACGAGTGACACGCTTGTGGCGCAGGGAACAAGCGCGCGACAACAATTCTCTATTTCACCATACTTGCCTAAAGTCAATTCGTCAAGTAAAATCCGCCATTCTTGCGCGCCGATAGTCTAGCTAATTTGGGGGGGCTACTTTTCTGCTGAAACGGCCGAGGTAACTCGCGGCGGGGTTTCTCAAAGCTGGCGATGCCATCGTCGCTTGCACTGAAATCAGTGCCACCATGTGGAACAACAGGGGCAGGCCGCACTCCCTCGCCCCTATCGCACTCCCGTTGCAACTGGCCCTTTCCGGCAGTTATGCCGCGCACCCTATTTCACTACTATAACTATACGCATTTTCAGCCCTGTGTCAAGAATGCGACACTTTTCCCGGTTCACGTTATGATCGGCAGACAGCAGATTCGCAGATTCGCAAATGGCGAGAGGGCCGTCCTTCCCGGCATGGTCCGAGTCATTATGGTTCCCGGCAAAGCTGTGTCGTTCCAAAGCTGTATCGTTCGATGGTGCGGACTATCATCCGTATGCTTCGCGGGGTGGGTTCCAAGATAGCGTTCCGAACCGCTTCGTTCGATCGGGCCGCACGGCAGCACAAATCGGTTGCGTTGTCCCTCCGCCCTGGGCGTTTATAATAGTTGTGTCCGTAACGGGGTTGGCCCAGGAAATATGCATACCCCTTGCGGCTAGGAGATCGAGTTCGCTTGGAAATTGTGTTCAGCATCCCGGGGGTGGCAAAGCCCCAGGGCGGTTATTTCGAGTCTCGAGCGGCGGGCAACGGCCGTACCCGCTCCCAAGGGCATCTTTGCCGCGGCCGTAACATTCGTTGAGGCATCACAAGGCCATCATGGCCCGGTTCGGAGGAGTTCCATGAGTGCTCTCGCCAATGCGACACAAGGCTTCCTTGGGTGGTGGCGCAACATCTATTTTGCGGTCGCCACCACGGTGGAGGCCCTGGCAGTGACATTGCGGACTTGGGTCGCGACCTACAGCCCGCGGCGAGGGGCCTTCACCCATGCGTATGAGTACCCGGAAAAACCGGCAGTCGTTGCTCCACGCTACCGCGGCTTTCACCGATTCGATTTGACGTCCTGTATCGGTTGCGATCGCTGTGCCCGGGATTGCCCCGTGGATTGCATTTACATCACCAAAGAGCGCGTGTCCGGCCGGAAGGGTTTTCGGGTCATGTCGTTCGTGATTGATTATACCAAGTGCATGTTTTGCTCGTACTGCACGGAGAATTGTCCATCGGATTGCATTTTTATGGGATCTACCTACGATTTGAGCTGCTACTCTCGGGACGGCTGCGTGGTTGATTTCGCAAGGCTGCCCCTGGAAGTGGCTTGGGGAAGGAACACGCTGAACCCGACGGCTGTCGCCCTCTCCAAGGCTGTCACGGAGCCGGTGGATGAAGGGCCTGGGGCGTGACGAACGGGTTGGCGGGCTGGGCTGGGGCCACTTCCGCTTTGCGTGGCCGGCCGTGGATGCGAACTGCAAGGGCGCCTGATTATCTCGATCTGGATTTCGATGAACCACGAAGATTCCGTGCTCAATGAGGGTACGTGGTTTTCCCTGCGTCAGGCCAATGCGGCCTTGGCGGAGGTCCGGCCCATCGCTGAGCGGATGGCCGCCTTGGCCGAGGACGTTTGGGCGCGAAGGGAGCGTTTGGCGGCCCTCGACCGCGGCGCTCGCGAGCGGCATCCGCTATATCGGGAAGAGATCACCGCCATGGAGCAGTCGCTGGAAAGCGACATGCGGCAACTGCAAGAGTACGTCCGCCAAATCGTGGAGCTGGGCGCGGAAGTCAAGGGCCTTCGCGAAGGCATCCTCGATTTCCCCGGACGATTGGAGGGACGGCCCATTTGGCTCTGTTGGCGATTGGGTGAGCCGGAAATCTTATATTGGCACGAGTGGGACGCCGGGTTTGCAGGGCGGCGCTCGGTCGCGGAATTGCCCGACATGGACTAGCCCCTCGTCGGCGGCCCCCGCGCCTGGGCCGAACTGGCAAACGCTTTGGAAAGCATCACGTTTTGTTGGTTTCTCCACCTCGGGCTGACGCCCGAGGCTCATACGCTGCCGCGTCTTTCAGCCGCGTTGCGTGCCCCATGACCACTATCGTTCGCCGGTTACCTCGTGCTCGCAGATCGCTCTTCGTTTACGTGGTCGTCGCAGGGTACCTTACAGTCACTTCGTAAAGCAATCCACGAAGGGCACCAAGGGACACTAAGAGAGGGGCATCAAGAACCAAGAGCAAGAGAAATCCCTCGTGCAACTTCGCCTCCTCACCTTTCATGCCTCTTCGCGTCGGTAGCCTTCGTGGTCCTTCGTGTTCTTCGTGGATTCAATCGTTTCCGTCTGGGTGATGGCCAGGGGTGGCTTGGGGAAGTGTCGCGGCGTGGGGACGGCAACAGCTTGCGTTTGCCTTGAGCGATCGGCGGGGGCGAGCAGGGCCCTGTTGCCCCACGGCTCGTGAAAAGACCACGTTCTCCGCATGGTATCACCCGGCAACGGTTGCTGCGTCGCAGACTTGTATCCTCGCCCGTGTTGCTTACAATGAAGCATTTCTAGACGGCATTCGGAAAACCCCATAATCCGCGCGTGGAGTCGACGGCTGGCATGTCACCGGTCTTGGTGGTTGGATACCTTCTTTTGTTTTTTGGCGCGGCCGTAGCCGTTGTGCTAGGGGGGTTGTTGATTGGGCGATTGCTCCGCCCACACAATCCCACACCGGTCAAGGGCGACATCTACGAGTGCGGCGAGCCCGCGCTGGGCACGGCGGACGTGCAATTCGATCTCCGCTATTACGTCGTGGCGCTGGTGTTTTTGGTTTTCGACGTGGAAGTGGCGTTTTTCTTTCCCTGGGCTGTGGTCTTTGGCAAGGCTATGCAGCTTGCCGATCCGCGGTTGCCGGAGGAATCGCAGGTGATGCGACTCCAGGAGCTGGGCTTGATTGCCCCGGACTGGCAAGCGGCATCCGTGCCGACGATGCCCAAGCCGGAGGATAAGTTGCCGAAGCCGGGGAGCAGTCCGTTCCAAACGCGCGAAGCCATTGGCGAGGGGCCTTTGGCAGCGGGAGGGAGCGAAAGCGGTTCGCCGGACGTGCCAAGGGTGGCCGTTGAGATCCCAGGGCCTCGGCTGGAAGTGGAGGGGCTGGGGCCGGGCGGGCAAGTCCAAGCCTTCGGGAAACGGCTGGCCAGGCTGGCCATCATCGACATCGCCTTGTTTTTCGGAATCCTGATGGTGGGGTTCGCGTATGTGTGGTATCGGGGCGATTTGAATTGGATTCGCACGCCGCCGCGCGGTGAAAGCGGGTCGCAGGGCATGAAACGGTAGCGAGTGGGCTTTAACGGGAAGGATTTGGCAGAAGGCTTTGGCGGATCGATTCGGGGGTGCTCGGGGGAAGCGGCTTTTCAAGCGGGAGCGGGAGGAATCGTGGAAATCGCTGGGGTTGCGGAACGGTTGAAGGCCCGATTGGGCGGCCTCGTGGAGGGTCTCCAGTCGCCGGGAGGGGATCAGGCGATTGTGGTGGCGGCCGATGCGCTGCCCGAGGCCTGTCGTTTGCTCCGCGACGACCCCGACCTCCGTTTTGAAATGCTGAATTGCATTACGGCGGTGGATTACCTGCAAACCGATCCGAAAAAGGTCGCCAAGACGCCCTGGCAACCGCATCTCGAACTTTTGTATCACCTGTCGAGCTTGACGCACCGTACCCGACTGGTGCTGAAGGTGATGCTGCCGCGCTGGCAAGACGACGTTCCGGGCCGGTTGCCGCGAGTGCCCAGCGTGAGCGGGGTTTGGCGGGCCGCGGAGTGGCATGAGCGGGAGGTGTACGATCTGTCGGGGGTGGAGTTCTTCGGCCATCCCGACTTGCGGCGAATTTTGTGCCCGGAGGATTGGGACGGGCATCCCTTGCGGAAGGACTATCAGATGCCGAAGGAATATCACGGGATTCGTGTCCGGTAACGCGATCCGCCCGTGTGGGGGCATCCCTTGCGGCGAAGGACGGGCCGGTTCCACGTAGTGAGCGGCGAGAGACCATGTCGGAAGATCGAGAATCCCTCGCAACGGCGGGGGAAGTGCGGACGGAAGAACTGCTGATCAACATGGGTCCGCAGCACCCCAGCACGCACGGCGTGTTGCGCGTGGTTTTGCGGACCGATGGCGAGTTGGTGCTGGATGCCGTGCCGCACATCGGGTATTTGCATCGCTGCGCCGAGAAAATCGGCGAGAAGGTGGCCGCTCGGCAATGGATTCCCTATACCGACCGGATGGATTACCTGGCCGGGATGAATATGAACCTCGGCTGGTCGCTGACGGTGGAGAGGCTGCTGGGCCTGGAGGTGATGGAGAAGGCCCGGCACCTCCGCGTGTTGATCGCCGAGTTGGGGCGGATCGCCAGCCACTTGGTGGCGGCGGGGACGTACGGCCTGGACCTGGGCAGCTTCACGCCCTTCATGTACTGCTTTCGGGAGCGGGAAAGGATCCTGAATCTATTCGAGGCCGTCTGCGGCGCGCGGCTGACGTACAGTTACATCACGATTGGCGGCCTGATGGCGGACCTGCCGCCGGGATGGCTGGAGCAATGCGAGGCCTTTCTCGATCAATTCGTCCCGGTGATCGACGACCTGCACGATCTGCTTTCCACGAACGCCATTTTCATCAAGCGGACGGCGGGCGTGGGGGTGCTTTCTCGGGAAGATGCGTTGGATTACGGCTGCACCGGCCCGGTCCTGCGGGGGAGCGGCGTGAATTGGGACCTCCGCCGCGATGGCGACCCGTTTTATACTCGAATGTACGAGGGCTACCAGTTCGACGTGGTGGTGTGCCGGGACGGAGCATACCCGCAGAACCCGCCCTGTCCCCGTGTGCCGCGGGAGGCCGTGCTGGGAGATTGCTGGCATCGCTTTTTCGTCCGCATGGTGGAAGTGGCCCAATCCATCCGCTTGGTGCGCCAAGCGATGCAACGGTATCGGCAGGCGGAGGGCGACATCGGGCGGCCCATCAAGTTGACCGACAAGCTCCCGCCAGGGGAGGTCTATTTGGAGACCGAGTGCCCCAAGGGCCAAATGGGCTTTCTGGTCGTCGGTCAGGGCGAGGCGGTGCCTTGGCGTGCCCGCGCAAGAAGTAGCAGTTTTTGCAATTTGTCGGCGCTGCGGCATCTCTGTCGCAACTGCCTGATCGCCGACGTTCCCGCCATCGTCGGCTCCCTGGATATCGTGCTGGGAGAGGTGGACCGTTGACCTCGGCCGCATCGGCTAGCAGGAGCAATGCTTACAAGAGCAACGCTACAAAGAGCAATGTTAAAAAGGGCAACGCAAAAAGGGCAAGGCTAAAAAGAGTGAAGCAAAAAAGAGAAAAAGCAAAGCTGAAAGGGGCGGGGATAAAGGGGGCAGCGATAAAAGGATCGCAGTTCAAGGGGCAAGGTTCAAGGGAGCGGGGTTCAACGGAGCAACGATAAAAAGGGCGTAATTCAAGCGAGCAAGGATAACAAGAACGGGAATAAAGGGATCGCGGCAATAAGAGGCGAGGTCAAAGGGAGCGAGGGCATCTGCGAGGCCGGGGCGGCAAAGCCCGCGAAAACGGAAGTGAAAGCGGAGATTAAAGAGCAAAGAGCCAAGAGCAGGGATCAAAGAGCGGAGAGCAAAGAGAGCGGGGAAAGCGGCAATCGCCGTTGCTCGAAGTCCAGGGAGCAGCGGCAGCGGCCCAGCCCGGTGGATAAGGGGCGAGCCGAGGCTCTGTGCCGGTTGACCCCGCATAGTAGATGAACCCCAAGTAGCATGGTTCGGACCGACATGGCCGATTGGATCATCCAACAATTGGGCGGAGACGCCGCCTCGCCGTGGGGCTGGGTGGTGTATCTTGGCGTGGCGCTTGTCCAGGTGGGCGTCATCCTGGCGATCGTGATGACGATCGTCCCGTTCGCCACCTGGGCCGAGCGGAAGATTGCCGGCCGGATTCAGGACCGCCTCGGCCCGACGCGGGTGGGCGGTCGATTTGGGTGGCTGCAACCGATGGCGGACGGTCTGAAACTGCTCTGTAAAGAGGATTTGATCCCGCGGGATGCCGATGGTTTTCTGTTTCGTTTGGCGCCCTATGCCGCGTTCGCCCCGGCCTTTGCCGTTTTCCTGGCGATCCCCTTCGCCGATGGTTGGGTTGCCCAGCACTTGAATACGGCCGTCTTCTTCATCCTGGCGGTGGGCGGGCTGGAGGTCTTCGGGATCGTCCTGGGCGGCTATGCCTCGGGTTCGAAGTGGTCGCTCTTGGGGGCGATGCGGGAAGGGGCACAGGTCGTGAGCTACGAAGTACCGCTGACCTTTTCCGCGGTGATCCCCGTCCTGATTGCCGGGACGATGGACTTGGCGGCCATCGGCAACATGCAGCGGGGATGGTTCTGGAATTGGTTCCTGTTCCACGACCCGTTCACGTTCGCCGCTTTTTGGATCTACATGACTTGCGCCACAGCGGGAACGAACCGGGCGCCGTTCGACCTCGCCGAGGCCGAGAGTGAATTGGTGGCCGGGTTCCATACCGAATACTCAGGCTTTCGCTGGAGCGCGTTTTTCATGGGCGAGTATGCCTCCATGACGGCCTTCAGCGGTTTGGCGGCGATCCTGTTTTTGGGCGGGTGGCATGGCCCTATGCCGGTGGTCTCTGCGCTCGGTTTGACCGCTCAGACAGGCCCCCTGGCAGGCTTTTTGGGGAATCTACTGGGTGCCGCGAACTTCCTCTGCAAGTGCATGATGGGAGTCGTGTTCATGATGTGGCTCCGCTGGACCCTGCCCCGGCTCCGCATCGATCAGATCATCACGATGTGCTGGAAATACTGTTTTCCCCTGGTCTGCATCGCCTTCTTTGGAGCCATCTTGTGGACGTACTTTTTGCCCGACGGCCTGCTGTTCGGCAGACCCTTGGGGACCGTCCCGGAGGTCGCCTTGCCCGGTGCGCCGGCGAAAGCCCCGGCCGGGGCCGGGATAGCGGGGCACGTGCCCGATCATGTGCCCGAGGCGGGTCGGGCGGTGGCCGCGTGCCGATGCGTCGCGCGGAACCCTGCTCGGCCGGTGCAGGCAAACCGTAATACGATTGCGGACCAGTCGCCGCCTGGGCCGTCCCAGGCGAAATCCGCTCCGGAAGGCCGTCTTGGCGGGTAGAACGCTATGGACTTCAATTGGCTGTTTTTCTGGATTCTCGCCGCGATTACCGTGACGTCCGCCGTGGCGGCCGTGTTGACCACGCACATTGTGCGCATGGCCTTTTACCTGGTGGTCTGCCTGGGGGCGGTGGCGGGGCTGTTTTTCCTGGCGGGCGCTTATTTCGTGGGGGCCATGCAACTGATGATCTATGTCGGCGGCACGGTGGTGCTGATCGGCTTCGGCGTGATGCTGACCGCTCGGACCCCTTTCGTCCGAATGCAAACCACGCCCGACCAATGGTTGCTGGCGATGGTGACGGCGGCGACGCTCGGGGCGATGCTGCTTCAGGCCACGCTACGATACCCGAAACCCATCGAACCGCCCGGGATCGGCGAGCCTGCGGTGTCGCCTGGTCGGTTGGGAACGGCATTTTTGGGGCTGCGGTTGGAAGCGGCCTCGTCTGGAACCTCCAGCCAAACCGGCGGGGACGGAGAAGATGCCGAATCGCTGGGCGTGGCGTACCTGTTGCCGTTCGAGTTGGTTTCGGTGCACTTGCTAGCGGTGCTGATTGGGGCGGCGTACCTGGCCCGGCCCCGCCGCAGGCCCGATCAAGAAACTGGCCGAGAAGGTGAGCACGCGGGGGCGGAGCGATCGGGACCGGGCGAAGAACCCCGGCCGGCCGCGGTCGCCATCGCTTCCGGCGGCGATTCGTGACGCACGTTTTCACGCTCCGTGTTTTGACCGTATTTTGCACGCAGGCTGAACCAAGCATGGAATTACCTTTAGCTCACGCGTCCCAGATTCCGCTCATCGCCTACCTCTTGGTGGGCAGCGTTTTATTTGTGACGGGCATCACCTGCATGATTGCCAAGCGGAACCTGATTGGAATCTTGATCGGGATCGAGCTGATACTGAATGCGGGCACGGTGAATCTGGTGGCGATGTCGAGCCCCTTCGTGGCGGGGAGCGGCCTCCCCGCCCTGGATGGCCAGGTCTTCGCCCTGTTTGTCATCCTGTTGGCAGCCGCGGAGGCTGCCGCCGCCCTGGCCATCGCCCTGACGTACTACGGCGGTTACGCAACGATTGATGTCGATCATGGTGATCGGTTGAACGGATGATGGATCCTCATACGGCAATTCCGAGTTTCCTGGCGGCGGCCTGCCTGATTCCGCTAGCCTCGTTCGTGATCATCTTTCTGGCTGGGCCGAAGCTCGGTCACGCTGGACGCTGGGCCGCTTACCTGGCCACGGCGGCCATCGCGACTTCCTTCGTGCTTTCCGTGATCGCGGCTTGCCAGTGGTTCGCGGCCTACCCGTTAACATCGGCTGGCCCCGGGCACCATGCGGCGGCCGCGCCCCACGTGCTGGCGGGTACCTGGTACACGCTTGCCCGCTTCGGGGAACTGCAACTCAGCGTCGGCTATTACGTCGATTCGCTGACCATCGCGATGTTCCTCATGGTCAGCTTCATCGCCACATGCATCCACGTCTATTCGTTCGGGTACATGCACGAGGAGCTGCACGACGTCCACGATGGCGAGGTTCGCACGAGCAGTGGCGAACCGCTGCTCCGCCCCGGCCGTTTCCACCGCTTCTTCCAGTTCTTGTCGCTGTTCTGTTTCAGCATGTTGGGGCTGGTGGCGTCGGGTAATTTGTTCATGGTGTTCGCCTTCTGGGAATTGGTGGGCATTTGCTCGTACCTTCTGATCGGCTTCTATATCGAGCGCCGCTCGGCCTCCACCGCCGCCAACAAGGCCTTCATCGTCAATCGCGTGGGCGATTTTGGGATGGTCTTCGGGCTGATGATCTTGCTGGGAACGTTGGGGACGCTCGATTTTGGGGACGTGCCGGGGCCCCGCGGCGAGGTGCGTCCGGGCATGTTCTCGCTGGTCCGCGCCGCTGCCACACATCACGCCCTGCGCGTGCCGGCGGGGATGCGAGAGCTGGCAGTACAGGCGGGCCCGGCGGAAGAGTCAGCGGAAGAGTCAGCCAATAGGGCAGCGGAAAGCACAGCACAAGGGATAGCGGAAACCACAGCAGAAAGGGCTGCGGAAACCACAACGAATGGGACAGCGGAAAGCATAACAGAAGGGGCGGGTGAATGGGCTGCGGGAGGGGTTGCGGGAGGGACCGCGGTGAGTCCTGTCGCGGAGCCGGCCGGTGAACAAGCCAGGGCACGACGCACGCTGCCGCTGGGCTATGCGTGGCTGATTCTGGCGGGGCTGGGCGTGTTCTGCGGCTGCGTGGGGAAGAGTGCTCAGTTTCCCTTGCACGTGTGGTTGCCCGACGCCATGGAAGGCCCTACCCCCGTCAGCGCCCTGATTCACGCGGCGACGATGGTGGCCGCCGGGGTTTACCTGGTGGGACGCTGCTATCCCCTGTTCACGCCCGAGGTGCTTTACGTCGTGGCCCTGGTCGGTACGATCACGCTGTTTCTGGCCGCCACCATTGCCCTCACGGCCACCGACATCAAGCGGGTGCTGGCCTATTCGACGGTCAGTCAGTTGGGCTACATGATGCTGGCGCTGGGGGTCGGCGGCTGGGTCGCTGGCCTCTTCCATCTCATGACGCACGCCTTCTTCAAGGCCCTGCTGTTCCTCTGCTCGGGTTCGGTGATTCACGCCTGCGGGACGAATGAGATGCCGCGGATGGGCGGCCTGTGGCGCAAAATGCCGTGGACCGCCGCTACGATGCTGGTCGGCTGCCTGGCCATTGCGGGGGTGGGCATCCCGCTGTGGTTTGGGCTGAGCGGATTCCATTCCAAGGATGCCATCGTCGCCCAGTGCCTGCTCTTCCAGCGAGCCAGCCCGATCTACGGTTGGGTCTATTACGTGGCCGTGCTGGGGGCCGCCATGACGGCCTTTTATATGTTTCGTCTGTGGTTCCTGACGTTCGCCGGCGCGCCGCGCGACGAGCACGTCTTTGCCCATGCCCACGAGTCGCCGACCTCCATGATTGCCCCCTTGGTGGCGTTGGCGATCATGGCCATCGCGGCCGGTTGGCGGTTGCCGGGAACGGCCTGGAGTATTCCCGGCATCCTGGAACAAGGGCGGCCGCTGGGAACAGGGGAGGAGGCGTTCGCAGCAGCGGCCTGGGCGGATTTGACCGTGCCTCCAGAACACGAGTCCCATCAGGCGGCCATCCATGTCGCGGCATCGTGGTCGGCGTTCGGCGCGGCCGCCTTGGGCATCGTGTTGGCGGTGCTGCTCTACGGGACGCGGACCTGGGACCCGGCCCGGATCGCCGCGGCCGCCCGGCCCGTTTACGTGTTCCTGAAGAACAAGTGGTACATCGATGAGCTGTACCATTGGGTTTGGGTGCGTCCGACGCTATTTCTCGCCGCCTGCGCTGCCTGGATCGACCGGCAGATCATCGACCGCCTGGCCGATGGTTCCGCCGCCGCCGTGCGCAGCCTGGCATACTTGGACGATGGACTGGATCGCCGCTTCGTGGACGGGCTGGTCAACGGCCTGGCGGAGGCGACCTACCGATTGGGGCTGAGCTTGAAGAGGGTGCAAAGCGGCAGGATCCGCATATATATCGTTTGGTTGGCCGCGGGGACCGCCGCCTTGTTCGTGCTGGCCTCGCTTTATTGGGGAGTTTTGACGACATAACCGATCATCCCACTCCGACGCTGGGCGCCAAGCCGCACGCCGTGCCACGGCCTGTCACGAGGGCTGCCGCGGGGCACGTTTGTTGACTGCGACCGCGGACATCGAGGGTGGGATCCAGCAAGGGAATCGGCACGCCCTCATACGGCGGGCCCTTGATAACGCCGAAAACAAACGCAGACCATGGCAACCGCAATTGTCTTGAACTTGATCATCTTTTTGCCCACCTTGGCAGCATTGATCCTTTTATTCGTCCCGGCGTGGGCGACGGAGGCCATCCGCAGGTTGACACTGGGGGCGACCTTGCTGGTGTTCTTGATCAGCTTGCGGCTGATCGTGCCGGGCTTCGGCGATCCTCACAATCCCCTCGAACAAATCATCTCCCAGGCACGCTTCGTGGCAGGCGAGGGTGGCTATCAAAACATCATCCAGATCCCCTGGATCCCTTCGTTCGACATCTTCTACTTCCTCGGATTGGACGGCCTGAGCTTGCCGTTGGTCTTGCTGACCACGTTCCTCAGCGTCCTGGCCGCCGCGGCGAGCTGGTCCATCACCAAGCACGTCAAAGCGTATAGCATCCTGTTTCTTCTATTGGAGACGGGAATGCTGGGCGTGTTCACCGCCTTGGACTTTTTCCTCTTCTACGTGTTCTGGGAAGTGATGTTGCTGCCGATGTACTTCTTGATCGGCATCTGGGGCGGTCCCCGCCGCGAATATGCCGCCATCAAGTTCTTCCTTTTCACGCTGGTCGGCTCGGTGCTGATGCTGATCGCGCTGTTGGTGATGTATTACAACAGCGACGTGCGGCGGCTCTCGGAACAACAGCGTCGCGAGGCCTTGCTGCACGAATCGGTGATTACCAAGTCGCTGGCCCCCAGTGAAAAACCGTTGCACACGTTCAATCTGGTGGCGTTGGCCAAGCTGGGGCAAGCGGAGGATTCGCCCTTCACGCAGCAGGGGCTGTTCGGCAAGTCGCTGGCCTGGTGGTGTTTTCTGCTGCTGTTGATCGGGTTCCTGATCAAGGTGCCGTCCGTGCCGGTCCACACCTGGTTGCCCGACGCGCACGTGGAGGCCCCCACGCCCATCTCGATGATCCTGGCGGGAGTTCTGCTGAAGATGGGCGGCTACGGCATCCTGCGCATTTGTTACCCCATCTTTCCCTCGGCGGCCTACGAACTGGCTTGGCTGGTTTCTCTGCTGGGGCTGGTGAGCATGGTGTACGGGGCCTTCGCCGCCATGGCGCAAAAGGACTTCAAACGCTTGGTGGCGTATAGCTCGGTCAGTCACATGGGCTACGTGGTGCTCGGCATTGGCGCCTGGAGCCTGGTGCCCGGCATTTGGGACAGCCAGTACTGGAAGATGGGCATGAACGGCGCGATGTTCCAGATGATCGCTCACGGGTTGTCCTCGGCCGGCATGTTCTTCATGGTGGGCGTCCTTTACGATCGGGTGCACCACCGCGAGATCGACCGTTTTGGCGGGATTTACGGAAAGATGCCCGCCTATTCCGCCTTGGCCTTCGGCCTGTTCTTCGCGGCTTTGGGGCTTCCCGGCTTGTGCGGATTCATCGGTGAGGTGTTGGTCGTGTTGGCCTCCTTCCGCTACAGCGTGACGATAGCGATCATCGCGGCCTCCGTGATGATCCTCACGGCGGGGTACATCCTGTGGACGATCCAACGCGTCTATCTGGGGCCGGAATATCGCGGTCCGCACGCCGAGGGGCTGACTCCCCTCACTCCTCGCGAGTTTTCGATCGGCGCCGCGCTGCTGATTCCGGCCGTCGTTCTGGGCGTTTACCCGCAAGCGCTCTTCCAGTACATGGCCCCCAGTGTGGAACGCACCGTGGATGAAATCGCCGGCTGGATGCGCCGCGGGGAGATCGCATCGCCGAATGGGTTGCCAACCGCCGCGCATCCCAACGATGCGATTCGGGAAGGATTCGTGCAGAACTGGCAACCGGAGGCGAAAGCCAACGCGAATACCAACGCGAATACAGCAGGGAGTACGGAGGAGAGGGTGGATACGAATACAGAGCCGAATACAGAGGCGAATAGGAAGACGAATATGAATGCGAAGGCGGAGTTGAGTACGCAGCCGAAGGCGGAGGTGAATCTGGTCGCGCATGCGGTGGCGAGTGCGGAAGGAGGTTGAACGCCCGCGGCTTGGACGGCCGCCTAGCTTGCCCAGCATCCCGTGCTAATACCGTGGCAGGGTTGTTGGCTTGGCTCCAGATGGCGCGACATGGCTCAACCTCTTGTGGTGATGAGATCTTGTGGTGATGGGACATAGCGTCTCGCAACGTATGCCGCGGACATCGTGCGATCAGCCGGGCTTCGCGTTGCCGTGCTCATGTCGCAGGCTTTTTCCCGAGAACCGTTTTGGGGATATCAGTAGACCGTGAATCTGCTTCATTGGATCGGGCAACTGGAAGGCGACGCGTACCGCTCCTTGCGGCTTTTTGCGCCGGAGGGCCTGGTGTGCGCCACCATGCTGTTGCTATTGCTGTCGCGGATGCTCCTGCCATCGCGGCGGAGGCTCCCTTATTGGCTCGCCTTTGTCGGGGTGTTCGCGGCCTTGGCTGCGGCGGTCATGCAATGGCCCTTCTTTGCACTCCTCCCGCAGTTGCCGCATACCGCGGTCGGCGGGTTCACCGGGCTGTTGCGTTTTGATACGCTGGGGCTGTTCTTCCGCATCTTGTTTTTCGGGTTCAGCGCGGTCTTCATCCTCTTCCTGGGCATGACCCGATTGCCCCCGGATGAGGACGTGGGCGAATTCCTCGTGCTCTACCTGGCCTCGATCCTCGGCCTGTGCGTGATGGCCTCGGCCGATCACCTGCTGATGGTGCTATTGGGCATGGAGATGGCGGGGGTGCCGTCGTACATTCTGGCCGGGTTCATCAAATCGCGGCGGGCGTCGGGCGAGGCGGCGGTCAAGTTCGCCTTGTTCGGCGCGGCCTCGGCCGGGGTCATGCTCTATGGCATGACGCTCCTGGCGGGGAGCCTCGGCTCGCTGCACCTGCCCACGATGGGGATGCGGCTGGCCGCCTGGACCGATCCCTCGGCGTTTGCCGCCCGTGCCCCCGTGCTCGTCCTGGGCCTGTTGATGCTGCTGGTGGGACTGGCCTTCAAGCTCTCGGCGGTGCCGTTCCATTTCTGGGTACCCGACGTCTTCGAAGGCTCGGCGGCCGAAGTGGGCGCGTACCTTTCGACCGTGTCCAAGGCGGGGGCATTGATCCTGCTCATCCGCGTGGCCAGCGGCCTTTTGGGGGCGGATGCCACGATCCCTCGGCTCCCCGATCCTGCCCAATTCGCGGCGGCCGCATCCCGCTTCGATATGCCCGCGGATTCCCGGCCCGTCATCCGGGAAGGTGTCATACAGGCAGGCGCTGCGGCGGATCGGAACGGTGACCCGAACGTTCGGCCCGTCGCGTTCGCACGGCAAGACAGTACCGCCGAGCATAGTACCGCCGAGCATAGTACCTCCGAGCTGGGTTCACCGGCCCAATTGGTGAGCCGTTTTTTGGCCGCCGTGATCGCCGTCTTGGCCGCGGTAAGCTGCACGTTTGGAAATCTGGCGGCTTATGGCCAAAGGAATTTCAAGCGATTGCTGGCCTACTCCACGATCGCCCACGCCGGCTACATGCTGATGCCGGTCGCGGCAGCCGTGGCGATGTGGCGAACCCAGCCGGAACTGGCGCGTTGGGCCTTGGCGGCCTCTGCCTTATACGTCGCGATCTACTTGATCATGAACCTGGGTGCCTTCGCGACGACGGCCTTTCTGCGCGACGCCTTCCAAAGCGAGACCATCGACGACTTCGCGGGCTGGATTCGCGTGTCCCCCAGCCTGACGGTGGCCGTTGCCGTGATCATGTTCAGCCTGATTGGGCTGCCACCGCTGGCGGGTTTCGTGGCCAAATTCGCGGCCTTCGCCTCGCTGACCTACTCGGGACTGTGGGCCTTGCTGGTGATCGGCGCGGTGAACACGGCCATCAGCCTGTTTTACTATTTGCGAGTCGTCAAGGTGATGGTGCTGGATGCCCCGAGCGAAGCGGTCGCCGCGATGCCGCCGATGGGCAAGGGAGCCGTGACGTTCTTGGCCGTGCTGGCCGCCTCGTTGCTCGTATTGGGCGTGCTCTGGCAGCCGCTTTTCACCTGGGCCAAGGCCGCCGCTGGGGCCTTGTAAAGCGTGCGTCGCGGTTGCCGCAAGCGACGAGCCGGCCCGCTGCAATCCGGTCGGCTGTCGCATTCAAGCGGGCAGGGCGGCGATTCACGCCACGGCACTGGCTCGCGGGAGGCAAGGGAATCCGTTGGGCGAAACAGGGAATCATCGTCATGGAAATCCATTCGGAGCAATCACTACCCCTCGCCACGCATCGCCCTGCGACCGAGGCAGGGACCGAGGCAGGGGTTGTGTCGCAGGAAAAGAGAAACGGGACGCAGCCTCACGGGGCCGAAGGGCTGTCTTGGAACCGCATGATCACCTGGACCGCCCGATCGCTACCGAGCTATTTGCAGTGGGCCAGACCTTGGGTGCCGGGGAGATTCGAGGACCTTTGGGACGCCGTGCAGGAGATCGCTGGCGAGCATCGAGAATTCGCCGCCAGGTTGGCGGAACACGTCACGCGCCGCGGGGGACTGTCCAGCCCGGGCAACTATCCCGAGGTCTACCCTGCCTGGCACGACCTGGCGCTCGACTTTCTGGCCGAAAAGATGATCCAGGAGCTGCTCGCCGGCGCCGCCGAGTTGGACGCGGCACGCAGTGGTCCGCCTTTGGACCCCGACCTCGCGAAGGCCGCCGAATCGCTGCGTGATTTGTTCCGCGACGAGGCCGAGCGGCTGCAATCGCTGTTGCCCGATCCTCGCAGGTCACCGTCCCCCCCGGCGTCGGGCGATGCGGCTTGAGTACCTGCGCCCCGGGCCGCTGGATTGGGCGTAGTCTTTGTATCATTCCGTGGGAAGCAATGGGACGGCTTGCCCGCTCCCCCTCAACTAAAAAAGGACCATCCCCCATGCCAGGCGATATCGTTTTGCCCGCTGGTCCGTGGTTCGATTCCCATGCCCACGTGTATCTCTATGATCTCTTCGACGAGAAATTTGGATTGGGGATGGGAGGTGAGTTCGATTTGGCCTTACGCTTGGTCCATGCCGCGGAGGAGGCCGGCGTCTGCGGCATCCTTTGCCCGGGCATCGATTGGAAGACCAATCGGTTTGCGATCGAGCTGGCCCGGCGCTGCCCCGGCAAGGTCTGGGCGGCGGTCGGGATTCACCCCAATTCGGTCGGGAAATGCCACGATTCGGAGTTGGACCGCGTCCAGAGGCTCTCCAGCGATCCTGTTGTCAAGGCCATCGGCGAGACCGGTCTGGATCGTTACCACGACGACACGCCCTGGGACGCGCAATGCAATTGGTTCCGAGGCCACCTGGAATTGGCGGTAACCCGGAATCTGCCCGTCATCGTCCACTGTCGCGACGCCGAAGAGGAGATCACGCCGATCTTGCGCGAATATGCGGGCCGAGGATTGCGCGGGGTGATGCACGCCTGTGCGGCATCCTGGGAGTACGCCTCCCAGTGGCTGGAGCTGGGGCTTTACCTCAGCTTCGCCGGATCAGTCACCTACCGCAATCGCAAATTCGATGCGGTTCGCGAGACGGCACGGCGGGTACCGCTGGATCGGATTCTCGTGGAAACGGACGCCCCGTTCTTGATACCGGAGCCGCTGCGGGGACGCGTGTCCTCTTGCTACGTGCAATACGTCGCGCTCACCGGGGGATTCCTAGCCGAGTTGCGGGGCATGACCAGCGAAGACTTCGCCGCGCAAACACGCCGCAACGCCGAAACGCTGTTCGGTCTGACACTCTAATACGGCAGCGCTAGTATCAAGAAAAACCCAACATAAGGCGGCAACAGCCTTGTCTGGGGCACAATAGCTTGGGGTAAATCCGCAATATAGCGCTGTCGTACTAATACGGCAGCGTAAGGCCCGCCTGATTGAATGATGTGCCAGGCAGATCTTGGGAGGTGATGCGTCCCATTACCTCAAGATGTCGAGCCAAGCAAAGAACCCTGCGCTGGAATATCAAAAAACGGGTTTCAGTAGTTTCAAGTTCGGCCGTTCTTGGCGAAAAGTGGCAAACAGAGTCTAGTTCTTGCCCGTCGGCTTCACATTGCGAGCGGGACGCGTGGATTGCTTCTTCAACGCCTTTGCATGTGGCCGAGAGGTTTCGGGCAGCGCTGGAGCGTGTCCGAAATTGCGGGGCTTTTGCAGTGTGTGTTTGCCCAGGCCGCGTGCTTGACGTGGTCCTAGCGAGCGAACATCATGATCGGATAGGATTGGCGGCTTTGTTACCCAGCCCAGTCCCGCCCTGAGGAGCGTTCGACTTCCCTTCCTGACGCCGCCGGCTCTGGCTGTGGCTTGGTCGAGCTTATGTTTCCAGTTTTTTCATTCCAGGAGGTACGCATGCGCACGTGGCTCGGAAACGTATGTGGGTGTGTGGTGGTATTGTGGGGCGTTGCCAGCCCCTTGACGGCCGAGGAGTGGGTCAGCGGCAAGGTCTGGGAAGAGCCCCCGGTTGTTACGCCGGGTCAGAATGGCGCGCCGCCCTCCGACGCCATTGTGCTCTTTGACGGCAAGGACATGTCGCAGTGGGAGGGGGGCGAAAACTGGATCGTGGAAAACGGCTACGCGATCTCGCACGGCGGCGGAATCTCCAGCAAACAAAAGTTCGGCGATTGCCAAGTGCATCTCGAATTCGCCGCGCCAGAGAAAGTGGAGGGATCCGGGCAGGGGCGTGGCAATAGCGGACTGTACATGATGGGACGCTACGAGATTCAAATCCTCGATTCCTACGAGAATCCGACCTACTTCGACGGGCAATGCGGCGCGATTTACAAGCAGCATCCGCCGCTGGTCAATGCCTCACGCAAGCCGGGCGAGTGGCAAACCTACGACGTACTGTTCACCGCCCCGCGCTTCGATGAGTCGGGAAATCTGGTCAAGCCGGCCTACGTCACAGTCATTCACAACGGCGTGGTCGTGCAAAATCATTTCGAGATCGAAGGGGCGTCGGCATGGGAAAAGCCGCCGCAGTACACGCCGCACGGCGAAAAAGAGCCGATCTACCTCCAATTTCACGGCAACCCCGTCCGCTTCCGCAACATCTGGGTCCGGGAGCTGCGGGAATTGGGGTGCCAGGAGGGCGAGGCCAAGGCGGCCCACTGACCCCCGGCCAGCCCTTTCCGCCATTCTGGGTTTGCGATTGCGTTCCCTCGTCCCCTGCGGCGAGGGAGCTTTTTGCGCGCCCCGCGGTCGGCGCCTCCTGCAATTGGAGGGACGGGGAGACCAGCGCGGCATCGGTGCGGATCGTTCGGGAAGAGAAGCTCACGCATGGTTTATGCGTCGTCTTCCTCCGGGCGCGGCTCCACGTGAATTGTGACCCGATACAGCTCGGGGAATGTCGCGCGGAGCTGCCGCTCCAGCCCACGCGATATCTCGTGGGCCTCGGGGATCAGTAGGTCGCCGTCCAGGTGGACGTGAAATGAGAGCCACAGGCCCAGGCTGGTGTGTTGAAAGCGGTAATCGTGGGCGTGTCCCACCACGCCGGAGCCTGACAAGTAATCCGCGACCAGCCTTTCGACGGCGGGTTGGTCGCCGGAGGTCGATTCCGCCGGTTGACTTGCAGAAGACGGCTCCAGGTGCGTAATCACCGCGTCGATGTCGGACAATTGTTTCTTGAGGTCTTCTTCGAATCGCGAGGCCCGTTCGTGGGCCTGCCGCAGGTTGAGGGCGGGGTCCAGCTCGACGTGCAATTCCACGGTTTGCCGCCCATTCTCGTCATGAATGGAGTGCAAGTCGTGGGCATCCAGCCCGTGGCGTCTGGCGAGTACTCGGATGGTGGTGGCACGATCTTCTTCGCTGCGCGCGGTAGGCTCGGGGTGCACGACGACGTCGGCATTGGGCACGGCCCGGCGCACGGCGCCGATCACGTCGCGGACCAAGGCATGGGCGGCCTCGATACTCAGCTCGCGGGGGATCACGGCCGTGAAATCCGCGAAGACTCCGGCCCCGCTTTGCCGCACGCGGACATCCTTGATGTCCAAGACGCGCGGTACGCCACGACCGGCCGACGCGATGCGTGCCACCAGCTCTTGGGAGGCCTGATCGGAGAGCACGGCCACCGAGCGCAGCCCCAGCCGAATGCTTACCAAGACCACCAGGGCGCTGACCAGAAATGCCGCCACGGCGTCCAGGTGGATGAACCACGCGATCTGATAGCGATGCCCCAGCCAAACGGCGAACAGTCCCCATAGCACGACGAGGGAGGACCAGATATCGGTGGCGAAATGGAGGGCATCGGCCTCCAGGGCCTGGCTTTGGTATTTCACCGCCGCGTTGCGGAGCGTCCGGCTCCGCCAGATGTCGATGAAGATGCAGGCCAGAACCACAACGAAAGCGGAAAGGCTGGGATGGATTTCTTCCACCTCGGGACGAAAAAAGAGGCGTGCGGCAGCCTCGTACACGACCCAACCGGCCGTGACCAGCAGCAGCAGCGTCTGCCCGAGCGCTGAGAGATTCTCGAACTTGCCGTGGCCGTAGGTGTGATTGCGATCGGGCGGCTTTTGGGCCAGCTTTACCGCCCAAAGCGTCATCGCCGTGGCGAACAGATCGAGGCCCGAGTGCAAGGCCTCAGCCAGCATTCCCAGGCTGTTCGTCAGCAGGCCGACCACTAGCTTTGCCGCGGTCATGCCCGCGGCCGCTGCCAACGACCAGGCGGCTACGGTGAGCTTTTCGTGTGTGGAGTGCATGGAAACTTGCCGGATAATCCGCCGGTCAGGCGGCTCCCGACGCGGGACAACGGACCAAAGCGGCCGGGAAGCCGCGGCATCACGGCGAGGCCAGCAGCCCGGCTTCGCGCGTCTCGACCTGGATCAGTGGCAGGTCGAACTTGGGGTTCTGCCCGAGGTAGCGCACCGGGTTGTTGTGGAAGACCTCGATCGCCTCCTGCAAGGTATGCCCCCGACGGCGGAAATCGAAGATGCAGTCGTGAAGCGTGGCGGGATCGCTGGGTCCCCAGTCCGCCGAAGAGTTGATCAAGGTGCGTTCCCAGCCGTAGCGCTCCAGCATGTCCACGGCCCGGCGGGGTGAACACTTCGTAATGGGGTACAACGTGAAACCGAGCCAGTAACCGGCCTCTTTGACCATCCGAATCGTGTGTTCCTCCACGTGGTCGATCCAGACCTTATCGGGATTCAGGCGAAAGTTCTTCAGCACCTCCAGAATCCGTTTGGTACCGTACAGTTTGTCGGCCAGATGCGGCGTGTGCACCAAAAGGAGCTGATCGTGGCGCACGGCCAGATCCACCTGGGCCTCGAAGATCTCGATCTCGTTGCGGGTGCTTTTGTGGAGGCCGGTCTCGCCCACCCCCAGCACGGTGGGCTTTTCGAAGAACTCGGGCATCTTGGCCAGCACAGCGCGACTCAGCGCCGGGTTCTCTGCCTCTTTGGGATTGACGGCCACCCAGCAAAAGTGCCGGATGCCGTATTGAGCGGCACGGGTCGGCTCGAACTCGCTGATTTGCCGGAAATAGTCGATGAACGTCTCGGGATACAAGCGGTCGAACCCTGCCCAGAACGCCGGCTCCGCCACGGCGACCACCCCCGCCGCGGCCATGCGTTCGTAATCCTGCGTGGTACGCGAAATGGCGTGATAGTGCGGTTGAACAATGAACATCGGATCGGAATTCCTGCCTGAAGTTAAAACAGCATATCCTACCAGGGCGTGGCACGGGGGACCGCGATGGCCCTCTTCTTAGCGACCTTGCCCGTCCAGCCGCCCCTCACGTGGCGACCGGTTCCTCGGAGAAATGCAGCAGCAGTTGCTCGGTGCGATCGTCGCGCGAGCCGCCGGCCGCGAGAAACCGCAAGGCCTGTTCGATCTTTTGGCGGCGGGGATCATCCCGGGCCACCGCCGCGGCCTCGCCTTCCGCGGCCGCATCGTGGCGATCCAGGGTGGCGGCGATCTCCAGCAGCATCGACCGTACGTCCAAGTAATAGGTATCCATCACCTGGCGGGGATTGAGCATGGTCTATTGGTCCTCCCAACGTGGTGGTGCTCGTTGCCTCTCTGTCGATGTTTTTCCCTATTCGGGAAGCCGACGCCTGACGGCATAACGTATTTTACTCGCGGGCCATCGAAAGGGATACTCGCTTGCCAGATCGGCCTGGTTCCCAGATCCACCGGATTGCCGGATTGCCCAGCTTCTCAGATTGCGCTGCTTGCCAGATCGCCTATTTCCTAGATCGACCTGATTGCTAGATTGCCCTAGTTGCCAGAGCGGCATGGTTCCCAGAGCGGCCTGAGTGCGAGATGGGCTGTTTGCTAGATTGGCTTAATGCCAGAGCGGCCTGGCGGTGTCAAACGTCGGCGGCGGGGCCTCTCTTGATCCGCGTGGTCCGCGATTGCGGCAGCTTGGTGCTAACCGGCTGGCGTAGGGCTTTGGGGAAAGATGGCGACGGCATGGGAAGGGAGCGTGCCAGGGCCTTTGTCGGCCTCGCGAGACGTGCCCTGTCGCGTTTGACAGGCATCCCAGGCTCGCCTAGAATCAAAAGTTTGGACACTCCGACACACAATTCCCTATGTGGATGACCAGGTGTGGTATATGAAAAAAGAGGAACTGGAAAGCTTTCGGTCAGAACTGCTGTCCCTCCGGCAGAGGTTGGTGGGCAACATGCGTTATCTGTCCGAGGCGGCCCAATCGCAATCCGAAGAGAACGGGAATATGCGGGGCGGCGCACCCCTTCATCCCGCCGAGACCGGGAGCGACAACTTCGAGCAAGAGTTTACGATGTCGCTGATGGAAAACGAAAATCGCGCGCTGGAGATGGTGGAGCACGCCCTGAAGCGTATCGAGGAGGGGACGTACGGCACCTGCGAATCGTGCGGTGAACGGATTCCCAAGGCACGGCTCAAGGCGATCCCGTTCACCTCCCTGTGCGTGAAGTGCGCGGAGGCGCACGAGAAGGGGGAGGCCTGAACAACCGTCCCACGGTGTCCCGCCTCCCGTGCAGCGCCCCATCGCGGCGGACGAGGGGGATGGCCAGGCCGCCAGGCACGCGGGCCAGGCCCGAAGGCTCGTCGCACCCCGCGGATCGAGGATGCCGGGGCCGGGGCTTGCCACCCTGGCGTGGCAGGCGAGAATGGGGTAGAAAGATTCCGGAAGGGCGAGGTATGCTGTCTTTTTGCGCCCCTTTTTTACTGCCATGAAGCACTTTCTCGATCTGAGTGTTTCCGAGTTCAAGGAATGGCTCATCCGGCACGGACAACCGTGCTTTCGAGCAGGGCAAGTAGGGCATTGGGTGTGCCGTTCGCCGGGCGTGCCCTTCGAGCAGATGAGTGACATTCCCAAAGAGCTGCGGACCCTGCTGTCGCGGGATTTCCGTATTTGGTCGATGGAGACTGTGGCCCATCGTACGTCGGCCGACGGCACGGAAAAGCTGCTTCTCAAGACCGCGGATGACGAGCACGTGGAATGCGTGCTGCTCCGCGACGACAAGGGCAATCGCACGGCCTGCATCAGCACGCAGGTGGGCTGCGCAATGGGCTGCGTCTTTTGCGCCAGCGGACTCGATGGCCTCGTCCGCAATCTGACCGCCGGCGAAATCTTCGAGGAATTGCTGCAATTGCGACGCCTCCTGGGGCCTGACGAACGCCTGAGCCACATCGTGGTCATGGGCATGGGCGAACCTCTGGCGAACTTGCCGCGGTTGCTCCA
Source organism: Blastopirellula marina (assembly GCA_020721965.1). GTDB lineage: Bacteria > Planctomycetota > Planctomycetia > Pirellulales > Thermoguttaceae > Thermogutta. The sequence goes on from DYLS01000010.1 coordinate 46,022, forward strand.
GGCCCTGAATTGGGCCACCCGAAAAGATGGCCTGAATATCAGCGCCCGGCGTGTGACCATCTCTACCGTGGGCGCGTCGGCCGGGATTCGACGGCTTGCCGACCATGGCGCCGCCTATCATCTTGCCGTATCGCTCCACGCCCCCAACGACGAGCTTCGCAGCCGCATCGTGCCGACCAATCGGAAGGTGGGACTAGGCGCCATCCTCGAGGCGGCCGACTACTACTTCGAGAAGACGGGCCGCCGGGTAACCTATGAGTACGTGCTCTTGGCCGAGGTCAACGATCGTCCCGAACACGCTGCGAGTTTAGCGGAACTGCTCCGCGGGCGAAACGCCTTGGTCAATCTGATCCCCTTCAACCCCATCCAAGGCCTGCCGTACCGGACACCTCGGCGGCAGGACGTGCGAGACTTCGCCTCCACGCTCGAAAGCGCCGGCGTCCAGGTGACAATCCGGCATCGCAAAGGCGACACCATCGACGCCGCCTGCGGCCAACTCCGACGGGTACGCGAGCAGGCTGTCGTGCTCTCCGACTTCCAACAGGAGGCTTGAAGCCGGACGGGGTCCCGGCTTTGTGCGTGGCGAGGCCGCAGCTTTGCGCGGAGCAGGGTTTGGATTTGGCTTGGAGGGGGTTTGGGTTTGCCTGGGATCGAGTTTGGGTTTGCCTGGGATGGCGGCCCCGCTTTGCGAGGAACAAAGTCGCGGCAAGCCGTAGCTCGGTCATCGAGCTGCCCTTCGACGAACGCGCAAAAAAACGGCAGGCCGGGGACCTATGCCCTCGACCTGCCGAAGTCTTGGCCTGCCACGCGACGGCTCAAAACCGCATATTCACGGCATTTTCACCGGCAGCTCAGGCCGTCAAATCAATCGCGTGCCCGGCGGCCATCCTTGCCATCACTGTTGCGGAGCCGGTTGTTCGGCGGGAGCCGGCTGCTGAGCAGGGGCGGGCTGTTCCGCGGGCTTCTGTTCTGCAGGTGGTTGCTCTGCGGGTTTTTCTTCCGCGGGTTTTTGCTCCGCAGGCTGCTCGGCAGGGGCCGGCTGTTGAGGCGGCTGCTCCATCGCCGGCTGCTCCGCGGGGGCCGGTTGTTCGGCAGGCTTTTGCTCTGCGGGCTGTTCCGCCGGAGCGGCAGGCGGCGCGCTCGGGAACTCCACTTGGGGCGTCGCGGCGGGGGTCATTGCCTCCGCTGGCTTTTCTTGGGCGGGCTGCTCCGCCGGTTGCTCGGCAGCCGGCTGCTCGGCGGGCATGGCCTGTTCCGCCGCAGGCTGCGTTGCCGGGGTTGATTCCGCACCACCTGGTTCCGTAACCGGTTGCGCTGTCGTCCCCGATCCCGAAGCCGGTACGTCCTCCGCCGGCTTCGGACAACCTACCGTCAGGGCAAGGATGCCCAGCATCGCCATCAACGCTAACAGTCGTTTCATGATACGTTCCCCCTCTGCATACCGGGTTTCTTGGAAACTCCCAGCGAAGATGTAGGTCCCGATGACCTCTTTCCAACATCGCTGGATGACCAACTACCTCATACTTAGCATATTCGAATACTCCGACTTGCGGTTGTCAAGCCACCGTGGGGCATTGGCGTGCTTTTTCGCGAGCGGCGGTGGGAGGGAGCGACCCTGGCCAATCTCCCAGCTTGCGACGTCTTGAGATCCTATTGTCGTGTCTTGCGGCCCTAGTGTCGTGTGGTTTCTCAGGCCGAGGCACGGCAGGGGCTGACCACCGCGGGGCTACCGTGCAACATTTCGCCGTCCCATCCGGTCAAACGCATGCCGATCAATTCTCCCGGTTTTCCCGATCCAGCGGGGAGGGCCGTGGGAACGTAACGATCGGACATGCCGAGGACGTGATTCGGGCAGATGGGCGAAGTCAAATCGGCCTCGTCCTCCAAAAGCACTTGGACCTCCATGTCCAGGAGTTGGCTGATGTAGCGTCGCCGGGCCTGCTGCGCTGTCTCCTCTAAGCGGCGGCTGCGTTCTCGCTTGATTTCCTCGGGCATCTGGTCGGGCATCTCTGCCGCGGGCGTGCCCTCGCGACGGCTGAAACGGAAGACGTGCACCTTGACAAAGCCGATCTCCTCCACGGCCCGGCAGGTGGCCTCGAAATCCTCCTCTGTCTCGCCCGGGAAGCCCACCATGGCGTCCGTCGAAAGGGCGGGGCGCGGGAGCAATGCTTTCACCCGCTCGCAACGCTCGTAGAAGTAGGCCATCGACGCCCGGCGCCTCATCCTCCGCAACACGGCAGGCGATCCGCTTTGCAGGGGGATGTGGAGGTGAGGGCAAACGCGGTCGGGCCGCTCGGCCATCACCGCCAGCAATCGGTCCGAGACCTCGTTCACCTCCAGGCTGGAGAGCCGAATCCGGAAACCGTCCCGGACTTGGGTCAGGCGATCCACCAGCCCTCCCAGGTCGAGACGTTCGTCACGCGGCTTGTCGCGGCCGAAAAGCCCCAGGTGGACGCCCGTCAATACCACTTCCCGATACCCACCATCCACCAATCGCCGGACCTCATCCTCGATTTCGGCGGGCGGGCGGCTCCAGACCTCCGGCCGGACCTGCGGGATGATGCAATAGCTGCAAGGCAGAAAGCAGCCATCCTGGACCTTGACGTAGGCCCGATGGCGGCGCGCGAAGCTCGACAACCCGGTCGGCACTTGCACCAATCCACGCTTGCCCAAAAGCTCGCCCATGCGGCGCTTGTCCGTCAACACCTCGCTGACTCCGTGGAACTCGCGAAGCTGGTCGGCGGCCTTGGCGGCATAGCAACCCATCACGATGATCTCCGCCGCCGGGTTCTCCCTCGCCAACCGTCGCAGAATCTTGCGGCACTCGGCGTCCGCCTGGTGCGTGACGGTGCAGGTATTGAAGATGTACAGGTCGGCAGGGGCGCCCTCCGCGGCGTCGTGATAGCCCAACTGGAGGAATCCCTGGCGAAGATACTCGGTTTCGTATTGATTGACTTTGCAGCCTAGCGTGATCGTCTTGAGTGTCGGCATGGGTATCGGACGCGTTGCGGGGTAGATCGTGATGGACGACGGTGAAAAAGGGTTTTTCGGGTTTCTGGGAAGTCGGGTGATTTGGGATCGGTGATTTGGGCTTGGTAATTTGGACTTTGTGATTCGGCGTTGGTAATTCGGCGTTGATGATTTGGGATTGGTGATTCGGGGTGATGGCCAGCGCGGCAGCAAACGGCCAGCGTTAGGCCCCTGGTATATCTCATGTTTACAGCGCTGACTGCAGCGCGGGCTTGTTCGTTTGGCCCAATATCCTTTGTTGATGGGACTTGATGCTTGGGGTGATGGAAAGAACGCCTCGCACCCTATGCTGGGCACACCATGCCATCCTGCGGGGCCCGCCCTCCATCCGGCGGGGACTACCCTCCATCTGGAGGAGTGTGCCCCTAAATCTGACGCAGTGTACCCCTGAACCTGGCGGAATAGGCACTCCATTTGGCGGTTCATGCGTTCCATTTGGTGGACCATGCGATGTATTTCAAAAGGACGCTGGCCGCCCCGCTGCCATGTCCCCCTTTGCCCTGCCTTGTGCTCCAGCAGAGCCGCCCTGCCCGACCGCCACGGGACACGGCGTGGTTCCCGCTCGGCGAGGTCACCTCGCAGTCATTCGGCTGGCTCGACGGTTGCGCTCATGGAACCGGCGCAGCCTTTGACCAGCGGGTCCCGCCCAAAAGCGTGAATTTGATCGCGCTTCAATTCGGCATGTTCTTGCGTGGTTGTCAGCACGATGCAGCGACCCTGGGTGTCCACTTCCTTGGCCATTTGAAAGGCCTTTTCGGTAGGATAACCAAACAAGGCCGCAAGCATACGAATGACGTATTCGTACGTGTGATCATCGTCGTTCCACAGGACCACGTGATACCGCGGCACCTTGCGTGGCCGTTTGCGGTCCTTTTCCTTGGGGTCCGGTCGTGATTTTACGGCGACCGTCGCTTGTTCGGCATCGGCGGCCTGGTTCACGTCGGCCTCCTCCCATTTCACGCGATTGCGAGCCAACTACCATCGCCGAGACTGGCGGAGCGCGGCTTTGGTTCCGGCAGTTCCCCCCGTGTCCCGATAGCCCAAGTCCCACAATCTCATTATAGTGATGTTTTTGCGGTCTTTAGAAGTTCGGCTGGGGGGGCCGTCATGCCGCACGGACCCGGTGCGACTTCGATGCGGCGATCCGCAGGGCGCATCGATTGTCCAGTGGAGGCATGGCAGGGTCTCGGGCGCGGTTTTTGCCACGGAGTTTGCAATCGGGTCGGGGGATCGGCTGGGCGGCTGCGTCCCCGGCCCCGGAGAGATAGACGCATCATGAGCGACGTGAACAAAGTCTTGGAGTGTCTGGAATCGCGGCGGGGAGAGTGGGAGGACCTGCTTTGCGACTTTTTGCGGATTCCCAGCGTCAGTGCCGATCCCGCCCATGCGGAAGACGTCCGCGCGGCCGCCCAGTGGACGGCGAAGCTGTTTGACGACATGGGCTTCTCGGTGGAACTCGCGGAGCCGGAACAGCGGCCCATCGTTTATGCCGAATCGCCGCGGGTCGGGGGGGCTCCCACCGTGGTGGTGTATGGGCATTACGACGTGCAACCGGCGGAAGACCCTACGCTTTGGGAGACCCCGCCCTTTGAGCCGGACATCCGGGACGGTTCCTTCTTCGCCCGGGGGGCCTGCGACAACAAGGGCCAAATCCTGCCCCATATTCTGGCGGTTCGGGCCTGGAAGGAGGCCGTGGGGCGGCTGCCGTTGAACTTCAAGTTTGTGGTGGAAGGCGAGGAGGAGGTGGGCAGCCTGCTCTTGGAGCGATTCTTGGACGAGCAGGCCGAGCGGCTGGCCTGCGATTGTGTGGTGATCAGCGACACGGGCATGCCGGGGCTGGATCAGCCTGCCATCACCTACGGTTTGCGGGGAGTCGCCTATTTCGAGGTTCGGCTTACCGGTCCCAATCGCGATCTGCACTCGGGTTCGTTCGGTGGCGCGGTGACGAATCCTTGCAATGCCCTGGCCAAGATGTTGGGTGGACTGATCGACGATGCTGGCCGGGTCCAGATCCCCGGCTTTTACGACGACGTCGTTCCTCTGAGCGATGAGGAGCGGGCCAGGTTTCGCGCCGTGCCTTTTGACGAGAAGGCGTTTTTCCGCAGCTTGGGCGTCGAATCCGCCGTCGGAGAGAAAGGTTATACGGTATTGGAGCGCCGCTGGGCGAGGCCGACGTACGACGTTTGCGGCGTGTGGGGAGGGTATCAGGGGGCGGGGGCCAAGACGGTCCTTCCCGGTCAAGGCGGCGCCAAAATCAGTTTCCGCCTCGTCCCGCATCAAGATCCGGTGAAGATCGCCAAGGGGCTGGAAATCCGCTTGCGGCAGCTTTGCCCGCCGGGGATTCGGCTGGAAATCGTGGATCTGCACGCCTCGCCCGCCGTGCTCACCCCGCTCGACAGCCCCTGCGTGCAGGCGGCGGAGCGGGCCTTGGCGGCGGTCTTTCCCCGCCCACCGGTGGCCATCCGCGAAGGAGGCTCGATCCCCATCGTGGCTCGCTTCCAGCAGAGGTTGGGGGCCGACGTCCTTCTCATCGGGTTTGCCCTGGAAGACGACAACGCTCATGCCCCGAACGAAAAGTATTCCGTGCAGACCTTTCACCGGGCAATGGCGGTTTCGGCACGATTGTGGGATGAAATGAGCCGGCAGCCCGGCGCGAAATAAAAGGCGGGGGGGAGCGGAGGCGGAGTTTCGGGCCGCCTTCGGCAGCGGAACGGGCCAAGGCTTCCCGTCACCTGCCGCCGGCGGCGACCACCCAGGAGGAGTTGGAAGCTGGCGATGTGAAGCCGCACCGACCGGCGGCGAAACCCCATCGAAGGGAGCTGGGAGCGATGCTGGATCGACGTTGGGTCATCGAGCACCTGGACGAGGTAAAACGCAACTGCGCGGAGCGCGGCGTCCGTGTGGAGGTTGATCACCTGGCCGAGCTTGAGGCACGCCGCCGCGAACTGCGGACGCAATTGGACGCCCTCCATCGCCAGGCCAACGAAATCTCCAAGTCGCTGGGAAAGTGTTGCGACGATGGCGAACGCGAGGCCCAAAAGGAGGAAGGCCGACGGGTGCGGCAACAGGCGGCGGAAACCGAACGCGACTTGAACGCCGTGGAAGCGGGAGCCGACGCCTTGCTCCGCCTGATCCCAAACCTGACGCATCCCGACGCCCCACGCGGCGGAGAGCAGGACTCCCGCGAGATCGCGCGCGGCCCGGCGCCCATTCCCCAGTTCGATTTTCCGCCGCGAGATCACGTCCAATTGGCGGAGATGCTCGATCTCATCGAATTCGATGCGGCGGGGAGGGTGACGGGTCACGGCTTCTACTACCTCAAAAACGAGGCCGTCCTCCTCGAATTGGCCTTGCAGCGCTACGCAATGGATATTCTGATCGCGGACGGTTTCGTCCCCATGACCACCCCCGACCTGGCACGCAACGAAATCCTGGAAGGGATCGGATTCCTGCCCCGGGGACCGGAGACGCAGATCTACAGCATCGAAAACTCGGACCTCAGCCTGATCGCCACGGCGGAGATCACGCTCGGCGGTTTCCACGCCGGACAGATTCTGGAGGCCGATCGGCTGCCCATCAAAGCGGCGGGCATCAGCCATTGCTTTCGCACGGAGGCTGGGGCCCACGGCCGGGCCACACGCGGCATCTATCGCGTCCATCAATTCACCAAGGTCGAAATGTTCGCCTTCACCTTGCCCGATCAAAGCGATGCCATGCTCGAACATCTCCGCCAATTGGAGTGCCGCATTTTCGACGGCCTGGGCATCCCCTACCGCATCATCGACACGGCCGCGGGGGATTTGGGCGGACCAGCCTACCGCAAGTACGATCTGGAAGCCTGGATGCCCGGTCGCGGAGACTTCGGCGAAATCACAAGCACCTCCAACTGCACCGATTACCAGGCCCGGCGCCTGAACATCCGCTATCGCCCAAAAGGAGAAAAAGGCACCCGATTTGTCCATACGCTCAACGGCACGGCCGTGGCCATCAGCCGGGCCCTCATCGCCATCCTGGAGAACTATCAGCAGGCCGACGGCTCCGTGATGATTCCAGAGGTTTTACGGGCGTGGGTGGGAAAGGACCGCATCTCGCCCCGCCGCTGAGCAGCGCCATCCGCAACGCACATCGAGGGCGGCGCACATAGCCCGCCCCGCGCGGCAACCGGTCGCCCCGCCGCTAATAAATCGATCCACGAAGGACACGAAGATTCACGAAGGGGCTTTCTTGCTGCCCCTTCGTGGATCCAATTGCAAATTGATCGCAGGGTGCCCTGCGGGCAGGGCTTGGCTGCAAAGGATGCTGCTCGTCGCGCGTCCCGTGCGGCCGAGCGGGGCGCTGGGCGGCATCAGAAAAGCGGTTTATCGTCCTCGTCGATTTCGTCGTCATCCTCGTCCGCGTCGAAGGGAAAGTCGCCGTCGGCCGTCCAGTCTTCGTCGTCATCATCCCCTTCGTCGTGGGATTGCTTGAACAAATCGCCGACTTCCGCTTCGATCGCGCGGTCCAGTTCTCCGGGGACCTCTCGCACCCCTTGCCACACCACTCCCGGACGATCACGAAAGCCGATCTCGACTTCCTCGCAGGTCACCAGCGAGGGCGGCAGGGGATAGCAGCGCTGCTGGGCTTGGATGACGTAGTGCTCGGCCTCCTCTTCGTTTCTCGCCAGAGCGCCCCACGCCGCGTAGTATCGCCGCCAATCCGCCTGACCCGCGAGGCAGGCCGGGTGCCGCGGCCAATCCTCGTCCAGCGGCTGCTCCACGTCGCACTCGAAATAGATGAGGTCTTCCGTGATTGGCCGATTCGCACGCTCCTCCGAGAAGTACTCTTGAGGGACCATGCCCGCCTGGAACAACCGCTCGACGAGCTGACTGGAAAGGGGATCGTCGTCGGGCAAGGTTGTCTTGCAGACACGCCACAGCCGTTGCAGGATCGTCTCGATCCCCTCGGGCGTCAGGTCTTCCACTGCTGCCAGGGGCCTATCCAAGATGGTTTGCAAGATGTCGCGAAAGGTCTCGCGTTCGCCGTGGGCCGCGTGCCACCATGCCCGCAACGCTCGCACCGCCAGGTGCTCCTCGCCGTGCCGTTCGGCCGCGGCACGGATCCGCGGGGCGGCCTCCTCCAGACGTTTGCACTCCAAGAGCGCCCAGGCGTAATAGTAAGGCAACCAGGGCTGGTCCGCGCCCCATTCCTCGGCCAAGGCGAGGTAGGTAATAGCCTCGGCATAGCGTTCCAGGCGAACGGCCGTCAGCCCCGCCTCCCAGGCCACGTCCGAATCTCGCGACTGTCCTTCGCGCAGGCACAGGTCCAGCACGAACAAGGCGTCTTCCACGCGATTGGAATTGCGGTACACCTCGGCCAGGGCCAGGGCGGATGCGGCCTGGGAGCGATCGAGCGCGAAGCTGCGGGCAAAGCACCATTCGGCATCGCCTTGCAGGTCCAGAACGTGAAACAGCACCCCCGCCCGATAGTAGTGCCGCGGATGATCCGACTTCAAATCCAGCGACTTGCGCATCATGTGTTCCAGGGTCTGCTGATCGGGTAGCTCGGGGTCCATGATCCCTTCGCGGACGCTGGAAGGGGTGGCTCCCGTGTCCTGCTGCCCGCCCCCCTCCCCTGGGCTTGTTTCGTCCGACTCCTGGGCCTCCTGCAATTCGGAGATGATTTGGGCCTGCCGGACCCAGGCGCCGAGTCCCGCCATAGCCGACAGATTGAGCACGTCGGGATGCTCCGGAAAGCGAGCCAGCAACCTCTTCGCCCAATGCCAAACATCCTTTTCACGCTTCAGGACGGAGGCCATCTGGGCGGCCACGAAGATCAGCCGCGCCCCGTCTTCCGGCAACTCCACGCTCTCCGGCGGGACGGCCAGCATCTCGTTGAAAATCACCTCCATGTCCTCGGGGCTAGCATCGGTGCCGTTCGGGAGCCGCGCGAACCAGGCGTTGAACCGCGGCCCCATCGGCGTTTGATCCCAATCCACGGCGGGGATATTGGCCCGTTCGGCGGCCAGTGCCGAGGTCTCTTTCCCCGGAGGCGGGGCGTCCCCTTTGGCCAACGGTGGAAGCGGAACGCGATCCGTCCGGGGCGGCCGCAGGTACGCGATGGCACTCGCTGCCACCCTGCCCGACGTCATCGCCTCCAGACGCGAAAAGAACAACGCCGCTTCGCCCACCACCACGCGACGGCGGAGGTCTTCCTCCAAGGCGTCGGCCGCCTCGCTTTTGCCCCACAGCCGCAGCGCGGCGATCCGCCGCGTCCGCGTCTCCAGCCATTGGGGAATGGCCTCCCAACGCGAGAGCCGCCGGTCCCAGTGCTCCAAGATGTCCGCCGCCTCCGCCGTCCGACCGGTGTCCACCGCCACCACCGCGTCGAACAGGGCCTTCCGCCAGACCAATTCGGGGTTCTCCTCCTCAGGGGGCAAGAGGGACCAATCCAGCGGCTCGCCCACCTCGGCACAGAGAACCTCCAGCTCATCCCCGCGGCCCGCCGCGTGCAGCGCCGTTCCCAGCAGGGCGAAGGCGTCCAGCTTGGCTGCCTGCGGCGTGTGATAGACCTTGGCCAGCTCCAATGCCCGCCGACTCTGGTCCACCGCCTCCGTCAAGCGCCCCGACAGCAATTGGATGTAGGCATTCATGCGGGCCCCCTCGAAGCGGTGGTCGCCCTGATCCAAAAGGGGCAGCTTGTTTTCAATGGACCGGGCCACGTGCAGCGCCGTTTGCTCGTCGCCCAGCGTCAAATACACCCAGACCGTGAAATCGCGGAAGCACTCCAGGCAGCCCAGCTTCCCCGTCCGACGGCAGACCTCGTTCCCCTCACGCACCACGTCCCGAACCCGCGGCGAACCGTATCCATCGCGGATCGCCGCGTGCGTCCCCAAGTGATGGTACGCGCAGGTCGATAGCCAAAACACCAGGCCGCGGTATTCCTCCTCGGGAAAGTCGGGCTGAAACTGCCGGGCGTGGTCCTCGCTCTCCAGCAAGGCAATCATCTCCGCCGCCAATTCCATGCCCAGCTCCGTCTCGAAGGTATCCAACGCCTCATGGCTCACAGCGATGGTGGCACGGATGTACGGGATCAACCGCCGCTCACGCTTCGCCAGGTTGCGCAGCTCGCGGTACACGCAAAGCGACGAACGCGCCCAGCAGCGATCTTCGAGCACTTGCCCCCGCTCCCAGAGTTCTTCGATTTGCCGGTCAATGGCATCTCGCGGTTCGGATGGCATGGCGGATAGCTCCTTCACTTGGGCAACAGGGGGTTCGTGGCCTGGGCACTCCGGCACTCGGAACGGCTCTCCAGCAGCCCACGCGGCCAGCCGGGTGCGACTCCTCGCAGTCTGTGCAAGTCTCCGATAACGGCCGACGGGAAAACGTCACGCCGGTCCTCAGGCTTTGTTAAACAAACCACCAAGGGCACGCAGGGGCAGCAAGAAAAATCCTTCGTGAATCTTCGTGTCCTTCGTGGATAAATCGACATTGGCATTGGGGGCAAACTGGAATGAAAGCGTTGCGTGGGCGGGGTTCGAGTTGCTTATTCTTCGCTGGGAGGGGCATCGCGGCCCCACAAGGCCTCGGCGATCCAAAGCAAGTCCTCTTCCTCGCGGCGGAAGGTGGTGGGATCCGGCACCCAGCCCGCCGTCGCCAAGGCCTTGCCCACCAACAGCCGCACCACGCTCGCCAGCGGCGTGCCCGGCGACTGCTCCAGTGCCCGCCCAATCAAACGATGATCCATATTCAGTACCACTTCGTTGGGGCGGGGCACGTCGCTGGAGAAATGGGCGTCGATCAAGCGTTGGAAGCCCGCCGGTACGTTCCCGCTCTTCTTCAGTTCCTCGAACGTCTTGTACAGCTCCGCCCGCTCGCTCAGAAACGCCATCACCGGCACCCGCGGCGCAAACCGCCCCACCAGCACGCGGACGCGATCCGATCCCAGGAACTCCTGCCAGTGCTGCGGCGCGTCGCCCACGTCGCCCATCCCCAAAACGCTGCGTGCGAAGTCGGGGCTGCTGGGGCCGGCGATCCGCGCCTCGATCCGGCTCCCTTCCGATTGCGTGTCCGCCGCCATCAACGCCAGCAGGGTCTCTTCAAAGCTCCGCAGCGTGTGCACGCAGGGGGCCGCATATTCCAAAAACAGCGCATTCATCCACGACTCCTGGTGCCGATTGGGATTGTACCACAGGATGTAATCGGCCTCCCCCTCCGCGATCGCACTGGCGCGGCTCCGCGGGAGAATCTCGTCGAAGGTCAGCGGCCCCTGCGAGGTGCTAAAGCGGTAGCTGCGGCGGAGCAGTTCCCGCAACCGCTCGTGCGCCAACGCCGCCCCCGCCAACAGATAGCGGTGCCAGGCGATCAGCGTCTCCCAACGCTTGGGGTCCTCCTCGGCCAGCCTCTCGAAGTGCTTGAAAATGGCCTGATCCAGCTCGTCCTGCACCCAGGCAAAACGCGCGTCGCGGACCAGATCCTCGCGGCTCACGGTAGGGTTGCAGTCGGGCAGCTCCACCACGCCCCGCAGGAACGACGCCCACTCCGGCAGCAGCCCTTGCAGCCGCTGCGAAATGACCATCCGCCGCACGGTGACCGTCACTGTCGGCACGTCGGTAAAACCAGGCGTCCGTTGCGGCGTCGCGTACAACGCCCCGCGGATCGGCAGCGGCTTCTCCAACCGCAGCGGGATCACCTCCAGCGGCGTCTCCCCAAAGTACGATTCCAGCTCCATCTCCAGGGCGTGGCGATCGGCGGTCGGGGCCAGCCACGAGGCCGTCGCCACGTTCACTCGCCGCACGCCATCGTTCAGAAAAATCGGCACCGGCAAAAAGTCGGCGTAACGCCGGATCACCGACTCCAGCAGCTCCTCGTCCTGGGCATAGGCGGCGCACTCCCGCTTCAAATGCAGACGCACCGTCGTGCCGCAGTTTTCCCGCTCCGCCGCGGCCAGCTCGATCTCCGTCCCCGATCCCGCCTCCCAACGCACCGCCTCCTGCCGGTCCCGATGCCGCGTGAGGACCACGATCCGCTCCGCCAGCAGAAAGCCGCTCAACAGACCCACCCCGAACTGGCCGATCAGATTAGCCGCCCCCGGCGCTTCCCCGCCGCCCCGCTTGATCCAGCCGCTCAGCCCCAGGCCCAGCGTCCCCAGGTACGTTTCCGCCTCTTCCGCGGTCATGCCGATGCCGTCGTCCGCCACCTCCACGATCCCCGCCTCCCTGTCTTGACGCAGGTCGATCCGCCCCTGAAACCTGATCTCCACCGCCCGACGCCGCATGATCCCGTCGTGCGCATTCTGGATCAGCTCGCGGATGGCGACCTCCGGGCGACTGTACAGCGACTCGCCCATCAATTGGATGATCCCCCCCACATCCACCTGGAAGGGGACACGCTTGGACCAGCCGGACGATTCCTGGCGAGAGCCACCGGGGAGCGGTTGTTCGGAATCCATCATCCATCTCGAAACGGGCCAGGCACCGGCACCGAAGGCTTACCGCCTCCCAGGCCCGTCCCTTGTCACAAGCCAACGACCGTTACCGCATGGGCGCGCCGAGACGCAACAGGAGCGCCAATCCAGCATTATCAGGCAGAACCGGGCCGCGGAAAAGGTCGGCGGCGCGGCCCACAAACTCCGCCCCGCCAAAAGAAACCCCTTGACAAACGTGGCAGGGTGGGTACACTTGGGACAAACGGGCTGCGGCATGACCTGGCCCGAGGCTCTTTGATAACCTGGCGCGTCGCGAACCCCCAGCGGAGCGAAAATGCCGGGGGGTTCGCGAATTCGACGTAAATCCTTTACTGGTGGGGAGTAAGGGACGAAAACCGAGCGAAAGCAATGCCCTTTTGGGAGGCTTATGGGCGGGGATTGGCAGGGGTTCGCGAAACCTGCGTTGGAAGTGCTGCATTTTATGGGAGTTATGACGGGGATCTCTCTCTCTCTCTCTCTCTCTCTCTCTCCTAAAGCTTTTTCATTTTATA
>DYLS01000108.1 GCA_020721965.1 Blastopirellula marina
GCAGAAAGTCGTTACGCAGTAATGATTTACGTAAAAATACGTCCAGGAAGTTTGGGCTCACCGTCCGCAAGTCAAGCGTGCGTCGGCCGCCGGGGCTTACCGAGCCGGGACAAGTTCTACCTCGGCGATCGAGGCAAATGGCTGGTCGCGAATCTCACGAAGGGCGACAATACGAACAAAGCGGCCCTTCTGAGGAGTCGTGAAGGAAATCTCTCGCTCAATCCCCTGGCCGTCCCACTTTTCTTTCGTCACCGTTCGCCAGGTCTGACCGTCGTCGCTCAATTGAATCTCGCATTCCGCTATTTGGCCGTTGGGGTTTCCGTCCTGGCGAGGGAGGAGGCGGAGACCACCAAGAGTTACCGGCTCGCGAAGTTCCAAGGTCCAGGAATGGGGCAGCGGCGAGGGACTCGGATTCCAGGCCGTGTGCCACATGGTTGCGGCGTTGCCGTCGATTGCCCGATCCGCATCGAAACCCGGCTCGCTGCTGTCGGCGGAGGCGTGGGCGCCAAGCCGCTCCATAAGGCTGGGTGATCGCCACACGCTGTCCCAAGCGTGTCGTTCGAGCGCGACGGCCGGGGCGAATTTCTCGGAAGCGGCGTACTCGAAAAGGCACGCACGCAGATGGCTTGCCGCGGGACGCTGCTCCAAGTTGGAGGTAATATCCATCCCGCATACGAGCAGCTTGCCTTTCCCCACACGGGCTTCCCACAGGAGACCCAATTTGCGGGCGTCGCACCAGTCGTCGATCGGTTGAACAATGGGGCGCAACTCCTTAGGCAAGCCGTCCAGGACCATCGGCTTGCTATGGTCTAGCAGGTCCTGCCACTGCCAGTCCGCGTGGAACGAAGTCGGAAACCGCTGCAAGGCGGGGTGTCCGGGCTGACAAACCATGCCCACCGTATGCACGCTTTGCGTCGGAAATGTGATCCGATTCCAGAAAATAGGCTGGAAGGTCCCCAGGGATCGGCCCGCTACATGCGCTGGTGGCGCCAAGAGCACAACTCGGTTTCCGGTAGCTGCCGCCTCCCATGCAGCGTCGGGATCGTCGCTTAGCACGACTCCGCTTGGGACTTCGACGGGCGGCTGCTTGGGGAATACCCAAATCTTCCAGCCGTTTTCGAACGGCGTGTCAACGAGCCGTGCGTTCAGAGTAAGCTCCGCCGGAGCTGGTACCTCTGCCAACGAGACTTGCAATTCGCCGATCTTGGCCACCGTTCCGCTCGGCACATCTGTCACATCCCAGGAGCCTTCGAGGCAAACAGAGTCGCCGCGGCGAAGTTGCCATTGCACCACGCCGCCCTGGATCGGACGGGGACCGTAGTGGGCGACGCCCATCTGGCACTCCAGTTTCTCATCCGCGGTGAAGATTCGCTTTTTCATCCTCGCCAGCAATACCGTCGAGTTGCAGAAACGGCGATACTCCTCGGGCGAGCAATACCCTTTCGACTCCCAGAAGGCGTCCAGAACTCCCACGGGCGCCGTTCCCTGACCGGGGAAGTCGTGGAGGTCCAAAAGCTGAAAACCGGCCATTCCTGGCGTTCTCAAGGCGCTCTCGATCTCTTGTTTGTAAAGGGCGACCTGAAATCGCCCAGAGGCTGCGAAAAATGCCTCCGCTTGATCCCATAAACCCTTTCGCTTGAGGATTTCGCGAAAGACCTCGACGTTGGAGCCGCGGAAGAAGCCCGTATATTTCTCTGGTTCCGACACGACGTTCGGGTACGCGCACCACTGGCCGATCTCGTGACTGACGACGGGAACACCTTGTGCTTGAATATGCTCGCGGTAATCGTCCCAGGTTTGAGGTGCATTGTTCAACTGCAACGGCTTACATTGCTGCAAGCGCGGCGCGTGCTGTACGTGGTATTGATTGGCTGGGAGGGACGGCCAACCGGAACCGGCCGTGTAAGCACGCCGGGGATCACATTCACGTTGAGTCTCGACCCACTGAGCCAAAAATGCGTCGGCCTTGCGCCCTCCTCCCGGCTCGTTCGAGGCGGCCACGAGGAGCAGGGACGGATGATTGCCGTAAAACTTTCGGATGCGTGCAGCCTCGGCGTAAACAAACGCGTCCACAGGGCTTCCGCTACCAAAAGAGGCCCAACACGAGCATTCCACTTGGTAGTAGATCCCCATTTCGTCTCCGGCTTGGAACGCTGCCTCAGGGGGGCACCAGGAGTGAAACCGCAGGTGGTTCAGGCCGTATGACTTCGCCGTGGCGAGAATCTTTCGCCAGGACTCCACGTCCATCGGCGGGTGTCCCGTGCGGGGAAAGATGCAGCACTCCAAGGTTCCGCGCAAAAAGATGGGACGGCTGTTGATGCTGAATTGCGTCCCCTGTATCCCCAGATCTCTGTATCCGAAGCACGTGGACGCGGAATCCGAGTCCTGTTTGCCCTCCTTGCTGTCATACACCAACCGTGCCGCCAGCTCGTAGAGGTTAGGGGCGAACTCGTCCCAGCACTGTGCCGCCTGGCCATGCCGGTAAGTGAGCGTTACTTGTGCCCCGTCCTCGTCCCATTGGACGGGATATTCGACGGCGGGCAACGCCGTGTTCCCGCCGTTCTGCTCTTCGCCGTTTTCCGTTCCCGCTCTCGGTCGCACCTGAAGTGTGATCGTCCCCCGACCCCGGGAGCCGGTTTGGTTGCCAAGGGTGAGTCGCACATCGACCGTCTGGATGGCAAACCGGGGAAATGCCTGGATTTCGTCAATCCAAACAGGTGCGCGACTGTGCAGTTCCAATCGTCCCACGATGCCGTTCCAGTTTCCTTGGGTTTCATCCGAGATGCTGTGGGCGCTCGTGCCGACGGGGATCAAATAGTTGTTGTCCACGCGAATGGTGATGCGGTGACTGCCGGGGGTAAGGACTTGAGAAAGGTCGTACACGTGCGGAGTTGCCAGGGAGTCGGCGGAGCCTACCGCGCGATCGTCCACCCAAACATCGGTCCGCCAGTGAGCACGTTCCAGGAATAGCTCGATATCGCGTCCCGCCCAGGCCTCTGGGATGGTGACGTCGCGTTGATACCACGCCGGTCCAACGTAATGACGTGGAGGGGTGAGAAAGAATGGGCAGAGAAAGTTCTCATCCGAGAAAAATTCCGCGAAGCGGGGATCGTCTTGCAGCTTCAAGCCAATCCCAGCCAGCCATTTGCTGTGGCGGTTAGGGGGCAGGCCATAGCCTTGAGCCTGCAACATGCCCGGCAATTGGATGCGATCGGGTAGCGTCTCTGCATACCAGCCCCCCTGCACGCCCTCGTCCCCAGGATCGAGACGAAACCGCCAGGTCCCCTGCAACGGAAGGACATCCACCGCATAAAGCCAACTGGAATCGAGTACGGCAACAAATCCAACAGCTAATAGTGTCAATCCCGAGAATCGTATTCGGCGAGGTAACATAGTTGCGCCCTCCGGGAAGCTGTGTTGAGGTATCGGCACAAAAATGGACAGGGTGGGCAAGAGATGGCGGGCCGTCACCGTTACTTGGTAGTCTGGCCACCGATAAACTGGCGTTCAATGTCTTCCAACGTTTTCCCCTTGGTTTCCGGAAGAAATCTGAGGATGCACAGAAACCCTCCCGCGCAAATGGCTCCGTAGAGCCAGAAGACTCCATCAGGCCCCAAGGCTCCCAGGAGCAAGGGGAAGGTCAACGTTAAGGCTGTGCAGCCGAGCCAAAGCGAAAACACGGCGATCGAAACGCCGACGCCACGGATACGATTGGGAAATATCTCGGAGATGATGACCCAGGTGACTGGCGCCAAAGACATGGCGTAGCAGGCAATCGCGGAAATGACCAGCAGGAGCATGTGGATTCCCGTACTGTTCACGTGATAGCCAAGGCCGAGGACGAGATAGATGGCGGCCAAACTGCCGGACCCGATTAGCATCAGGGAGCGTCTTCCCCAACGATCGACCGTGTAAATAGCCACGAAAGTGAATATCAGATTGATGACACCCGTGATGACGATGTTCAGCATCACGTCGCTGATGCTGTATCCCGCCGCTTGAAATACTTCCTGAGCGTAGTTGAAGATGACGTTGATGCCGCACCACTGCTGAAAAACGGCCAGAAAGACCCCCAATGCGAAGATACGCAGGATACGTGAATCAGCCAGTTGGGCAATCCGCACACGCTGGCCCGATTGCGAGCTTAGCGTCTCGCGGATATCTCGAAGTGCCTCGGCTGCGTAACGCGAGCCGCCAACGCGGGTGAGGATAC
Organism: Blastopirellula marina; assembly: GCA_020721965.1. Classification (GTDB taxonomy): domain Bacteria; phylum Planctomycetota; class Planctomycetia; order Pirellulales; family Thermoguttaceae; genus Thermogutta. The sequence goes on from DYLS01000108.1 coordinate 4,214, forward strand.
GATCCGCGGCCTCTACCTTTCCCGCCTTGACCAGCCAGCGTGGGCTTTCGGGGACGACGAACATGAGAACGAAAAACAAGGCAGCAGGTACGGTCTCGGCACCAAACATCCATCGCCACCCGAGCTGTCCGTTCCATGTGCTACGGATGAAATCCGCCAATTGCTCTTCTGCAATCCCGGCGGGGACCGGCTGGGCAATCACCCAATTGGTCACCTGCGCCGCCAAGATGCCGATGACGATCGTCAATTGATTGATGGAGACGAATACGCCGCGAACCTCGGCGGGGGAGACCTCGGCGATATACATGGGCGACAGATTCGAGGCCAAGCCGATCCCGATTCCCCCCAAAACGCGGGCCGCGTTGAACGTGAGATAGCTATCGGCCAACGCCGTCCAGATCGCGGAGATGGTGAATAGCAAACCCGCCGCGATGAGCAGGCGGCGTCGCCCCCAGCGGTCCGCGAGAATGCCGGATAGCACAGCCCCGACGAGGCACCCCCCCAGGGCACTGCTCTGAGCAAAGCCCTGCCAAAAGGTCTTCGGTGCGATGTAAAAGTACGGTTCGTAAAACGGCTTGGCCCCGCCGATGACCACCCAATCGTAGCCGAACAATAACCCCCCCATCGCGGCCACAAGGCAAACCGACCACAGGAAGGCCAGGTTGTAACGTTGGAGATGGGGTTCGAGAGTTGGCGGGCGAGACATGTTGCGTGATGCCCTTCTCGATCGAACGGGGCGGGGCGGCGGAAACGGACCGATCCTCGGAGCCGCCGAGTCCAAAGTTCCCGGGTAAGTCGCCGGGCTGTTGAAGCCCCGGGGACTGCCGGAGATTCAAAACTGCGGGGGACCGACATCTCTTACGGTATTGGCGGCCTGACGCAATCGGCGCACAATTTCCTGATGCACCGCCCCAGCGTCCACGGAAACAGCCACTTCGAGATTATTGTGGTTCCAGGCCGGGGCGGCACGCCGATCGAACACCGTGGCACCCATGGTCAGCTCTCCCACGGTTTCCACGTCGCCCGGCATCTCGACGAAGCGAAAGAGTTCGGGGTGGGCTACCGCCATCAAGGCCAGCGTATCATGCAGGTGAATGGTTTCCCGCCCCAGTTCTAGCCGGTAGTTGCGAAACTTGGCCGTCAACAATTTTCGGAACAGCCCACCGATCCTGTTATCTTCCTCGGGCAGTTCGTTCAGAAAGCCCAGTCCAAGCGTCAGTTTATTGCTGGCGTCCAGGGGAATCAGGGTCTTGGCCGCGGCCGACGAGAAGACCGTCCGCGCGGCTAGGGGATCGCAATAGATGTTGAATTCCGCGGCGGGAGTGATGTTTCCTCCGACTTGCACGGCCCCGCCGGCAATCACGATGCGACCGACCAGCGTGGCGAACTCGGGGTCGCGCTGCATGGCTCGGGCGATGTTGGTGAGAGGCCCCAAGGCCACGATCGTGACCGAATGCGGGGCGCTGCGAACCTCGTCTACTATAACCTTCTCGGAAGGGTGAGGGGTCCGCAGCTCCGCCACGGGGAGCGCGGCCATGCTCAGATCATCCGCGGAATCCGCGAACCGCCCCTTCACCGGCAGCCCATGATCTGGCTCCGAGGCCGCCCCGATCCGCGGACTTCTTTCAGGATCGAAATACGCCAGCAAGGCCTGAGTGTTGCGGGTTGCCACGGACGGCGGGACATTACCGCCTACCGCGGTGACCGCAAGGACTTCCCAATCGGGGTCGAAAAGGCTGAGGCACAAGGCGACCGCATCGTCGATACCGGGGTCGATGTCTAAAATAATCTTTTTCGCCATGCAGCACCCAGCGTCCCAGGAATCCTTCCATCCCCATCAACTTTGATCACGATTGTAAGAATGCTGATTCGCGCCTGCAATACCCGGTTACTCGCAGAGCCTCAGACCTCGCCCTTCGCGGGGGGGGCTAGGTTGTCTGGCACCACAGCGAACAGCCCGCCTGATTGCATATTGCGCTCAAAGTGTCGAGTACGTTGTGCGGCGTTATGCCCCATCACCACAAGATGTCGAGACAAGCAAACAACCCTGCCCGGTGCTGCCAGAAAAGCTTTTCCCGTGACCCTGGACAAGCTGATGAGTAACGCTCAGGAACAAAACAGCACGAGGTTGGATTTTGCCTTTTTATGACACACTGCCGAGTCGGGTCGGCCTTGATCGAAAGGTGCGATGTCATGCTGCATGATGCGTTGAGCCGGTTGGAACGTGGAAGCGACTTAACAGTCGAGCAGAGTGCGTTCGTCATCGAGGCGATGATCTCAGGGACGTGCGATGCCGAGACAGCGCGGAAAATCCTGGTGGCCATGCACACCAAGGGCGAGGCCGTCACTGAGATAGCGGGGGCGGCCCAAGCCATGCGCAAGCACATGCTGCGTATTCTTCCCAAGGTTTCCCCCGTGGTCGATATCGTTGGGACGGGCGGGGACGGGGCGGGCACCTTCAATATCAGCACCGCCGCGGCGATCGTGACGGCTGCTGCCGGCGTCCCCGTGGCCAAGCACGGCAATCGACGCATCACAAGCCGCAGTGGAGCTGCCGATGTGTTGGCCCAACTAGGAGTGGCCGTCGATGTTGAGCCGGCCTTCGTCGAGGAATGCTTGAACGAACTCGGCATCTGCTTTTGCTTCGCGCCCCGATTCCATCCCGCGATGCGGCATGTCGCCGACCTGCGTGCCAGACTGGGGCATCCGACGATTTTCAACGTTTTGGGACCGCTGACCAATCCCGCCGGCGCGGAGATTCAGCTCCTGGGCGTCGCTCGCGAGCACCTGGCGAGCCTCATGGCGGAAGCCTTGTCTCTGCTGGGGACGCGGCGTTCCGCCGTCATCTTTGGTGAGGGCGGTCTCGATGAAATTGACTTGGGGGGCTTGACGCAAGTCACCTTGATCGAGCAGCGCGGCAGGCGAAGGTTCCGTTGGGCGTGCGACGACTTCGGACTGAATCTTTTAAGCCCCGATTTGCTTCAGGTCCGTGGACCTGAGGAAAGCGCGGCAGTCATTCGGGATATCTTGAAAGGTAAACCCTCACCGGCTGCGGACGTGGTGGCGGCCAATGCCGGAGCGGCCTTGTGGCTGGCGGATAAGGCCGAGGGTCTTGGTGATTGCGTAAAACTGGCGCAACAGGCGATCCAGAGTGGCGATGCCGCCGACCTCCTGGAACGCTGGGTCGACAAAAGTCGGCACGCGTAAAACCACAGCGCAGGATTGCTTGTTCGGCTCTACGTCTTGTGGTGACCGGACATGTCGCCTTGCAAGATAGATCGCCTTGCAGGATCTGCTGGGCACATCATGCAATCACGTGGGCTTTGCGCTGTTGTGTGATTGGGCCATCGTTGCTCGCGAAACGCCTGTGGACAGCGGCCCTGAACGGGCGGTCGGCGCAGCGACGATACTGGGGGGATATGATTCCAAATATGAAGCGGACTTCGTCATGGGCCGATGATCGCTACCGGCGGCGACCGATATCTCGCGGTGGCGCGGAATCGGCGGAATCAACGGATGCATCCGTAGGATACTCTTGTGGATCGAAAAACATTTCGGCTGGTTTTGTTGATCTCGTTCTGCCATGCCCTGGTTCACGTTTACGAGCAGTCTTTCTCGAGTGTCGAGCAATTGATTGCGGAGTCGTTTGGCGTCACGCAGGCGACGACGGGGTTGTTGGGGACCTCATTCCGCTTGCCCTTCGGTCTGTGTGCCCTAGCCGCCGGCTGGTTGGCCGACCGCTGGGGACAGAAAGCGATGCTTGTGATTTATCTGGCGGGTTGCGGGCTGACTAGCTTGTTATTGTTCGGCATTGGTGCGAGTCCCGTTCTCTCGAAGCAAATAGCGTTTCTCTTCTTGGTCTTGCCGATCCTGGGATTATTTGCCTCGATCTATCACCCCGCCGGGTTGGCGTTGATTGCCCAACGTACCACGCCGGAGAACCGCCCCTTATCGCTCGGTTACCACGGCATCTTGGGTTCGCTGGGTATATCGGCCGGTCCGTTGATTGCGTCTTGGGTGCTTTACTCGGGCGGCGATTGGGATTCGCTTTATCTGTGGCTGGCCGGGCCAGGGCTTGTGTTGGCCGCGATCGTCTTTTTCACGCTGCGCGATGATAAGAGACCGTCGGGCGGCGGGGACGCCTCCACGGCTGCCGGGAGTCGGGGCGCGGAGACGGCCGATCTGTTCGGCACGCCTGGCTCGCGCGACCCTTCGGCACGAGAAAGCGACGACCGTGATAGTGGAAACTTCGGGAATGGTGATTCCGCGACCTTCCCGTCCCGTGATCCCCGCCCAGATTTGGTTGTGGTGACGGCCGACGAAAAACCGGCTTGGAGCCAGTATTTCATCCTCATCGCAGCGACCACGTTGGCGGGATTGGTGTACTCTGCCGTGATGACCTTCCTGCCGCGGTATCTGGATGACTCAGGCCTGTTCCTTCAATTGCCGCGGGAAACGGTACGCAACATCCTCAGCGGTGGAGTCTTGCTGCTGGGGATAATTGGGCAGTATGCGGCCGGTCGCTTGGCCACGCCCAAGACGCTGGAGAGGATGCTGTCGGGCGTGTTTTGGGCGAGTTTGCCCCTCCTGATCGTGATGGGGGCTGTTCGTGGGGCGTGGCGGGTCGGGGCCGCCGCCTTATTTATGCCCATCTTCTTCATGCATCAACCCCTCTATAACAGTTTGGTCGCCAAGTACGTCCCGCGACAACGGCGCAGCATGGCCTATGGACTGAGCTTCACGCTGAGCTTCGGGGGCGGCAGTATCGGCCCCGCCGTGATCGGCTTCATCCAGGCACGCTCGGGCGAAAACGGCACGTTGATCAGCTATGGTGTGCTGGCGCTGACCATCGGCGCCGCGGCCGCCATGGTGCGCCTGTTGGCGAAGAGAGCCGCGTCGCACGGGACAGGCCATTAGTACTATAGTGCAAGATGTTGGTACGATAGCGCAAGACTATTTGCTTGGCCCAACATCTCGTGGTGTCGGGATATGACGCGTGGCAATCTGTGATGTGCCCATCATGCAGTCAGGCGGACTCTCCGCTGTAGTATGCGACGAGCGACTTTCGGGAGAGGGAAACTTGCCGCTGGCGTTGCCAGGGCGTCGAGCATTCGATGCCAGGGCCTCGGCTCTTTCCCCTTCCTCGGAAAAGTCGCGAGTGCACGCGATCCTCACGCTGTCACCGAGTCGAAAGGCCAACCCAGCAGGTCGGCGACCTTTCGGAAGATCGAAGCATTATGCCCCACGCTCAAAGCGCCGTGGTGCGTGGGAGCCAGGGCAAACCAGGCGTCCATCATGGGTGCCGGCGAGAGCGGGAACCGGACGTGCGACATGGTATTGCCGATGCGCAGGATCGGGGCATCCAGGGCTTCGCCTTCATTGGCGATCATGCGCAGCCGACCGCGGTCGTCCTGCGTGACGTTCAGCATGGTGACCGGACCCTTCCGTACGGTTGCCTCAACGCTCACGCCATCGCCCCATTTTCCGTGATACAAGCCCATCCCGCGTAGAATGGGTCGCCCGTCGGCAATGCCGATATGGAACGGTCCATCGTGGCCCAAGATGATATTGCCGCGATCGTAGTCGGCCGCCACGATTTCGCTGAAGCTGCCGCCAACGCCCAGAATGTCGCTGATCTTCATGGCCAGGGCCGTCTTCATATCGCCCTCGCCGCTGCATGGTATGCCTTGAGCGGTCAGCAGGGAGTAGCCGAGGATGGCTGCCTCCTGGAGGTGCTCATACTCGTTGCCGGGAGCACCGCGGTAATAGTACGTCAGGGCGTCCAAGGCGAATTCCGTGGCCAGTTTTTCCTCGGCCACCGCGAGACGGCAAGCGGCGTCCAACTGTTCGGGACGTGGCTTTTTGGCCAACGGATCGGACGGGGAATCTTCGCTGATTTCGAACATCCCCTCGATTTCCGCCAGTTTGCGTCGTTTTTCCTCCTCGGTGACCGTCTCGGTCAAGCGTGCCAAATCGCACATCTCCAGCACTTCCACGTGCATTCCCGTCTGGCCGGTGATCATGGTGAAATCGCTGTACATGTCCAACATGCCAGGATAGGTGTGGCCCAAGAAGCCCATTCTACCGTCGCGAAGCGTACGCACGACACTCGCGGCGCGAATCCAATCGGCGATCTGCGCCCACGCACTAATGGCCTCTTTCCTGGCCGCGGTCTCCTCGATCGCCACGGAGATATCGGGTGTGCTCTCCAGCCCCAGCAGCCCGCTGACCACGCGGAAAGGAGTGCCGCAGCGTCGAAAGGCGTTGGCGATCTCTGGCACGCAGCAGCTAACGCAGTGGGCTAGCCATTCGCCCGTACCGGTCTTCTCGTAATTCATCGCCGCGGCGGGTTGCAAGTTGAGAACGACCACGGGTCGGCCGCAGTCCTGCGCAATGGTGATGTGCGAGGCGCTCATCCCGTACGTCGCCGCGTGACAGAAGATGAGGTCCACGTCGCGCCGTCGGAATTCCTCGGCCACCCGCCGGGCCTTCGCCTCGTGATCGACCATGCCGGCGTAGTAGATATCCCCCCAGCTCTTCATGCGCGATTCGATGAACCGCCCGTAGCCGAGCAAACGTTCGAGCAGTCCCGGGAACTGTTCCCAGTAGCGTTCGTGCCCAATCGAATACAGTCCCACCCGGGCATGTTGGCCGTCTCGCAACCGCCGCAGGGGGCCACTCTCGGAATGGATTAGAGAAGCCCAGCTTGGTGTGCTGAGGCTCGCCCCTGCCGTTCCAAGAAATCCACGTCGGGTGATCTCGCTCATGGTTCCACTCCTTGGGCTAACGTGGCACAGATCTTCAGTGGGGATAACGCGTGCGGCAAAGCGGTCTTTAGGAACCGCACCCGACTCCATTGTGGTTGCCGTGCGAGGCAGCCGCAAGGCGGCGATTCTGAGGGGGACGCGCTGCGGCCCTTGCGTCGAGGGCGGTCCAAGGCAGGGTGGATCGGGGGACGCGTCGAGTGCAGAGATGTCGATCTCAACTCCTGAACGTGGTGTCCTTTCCCGACCTTGCGTGGACCTTAGCCAGTGGCAACCGCTGCCCCAAAAAACACGAGGAGCGGGAATGCTTACCCGCTCCTCGGTCGTCAACTCGGCGCAGGATGCTTAGCAAGATCGCTCGGCCACCAGGCCCGATGCGAATCTCACGGAAAAGCGAATCGAATCGGATCTTAGAATGGATCCTCGATCAAGGGATCGCAATCGCCGATGGCCCACTGGTTCTGGGGCAAGTCGCCGCTGTTCAACCGACCCTGATCCATTCCGGCGGAATCCGTGTAGGACGAGTCGGTTGCCCCATCCACCAAGCAATCGGGGACCTGGATGTCCCAGGGATGGGAAATCAAGTAGGACTGATCCAAGGAGATCACGGCCTCGACGACGTCGCCCAACTCAGTGATCACCGCGTCGCGAACCGCGCTGAGGCCGCCTACTACCCCAATCACCAAGACGGTAATCAGCAGAATCCATTCAAATGTCAAGACACCTTCGTCTGACTGCCACGCGTTCTTCAATACAACCCTCACAATCTGAACCTCCTCGCTGAGAGACCTGAAACGTACCGGTACGCACGAGGAGACGCTTGCTGCATACGCCATGCCAAAGTGGCTCCGCAGCCGTCTGGCGATCGAGAAAGATGAACGTATCTTATTACCCAAATTGAAGATACGCGATTCCCATCACAAGAATCCGCGGGCCGCATGGTAGCCCGCGCGTTCCTCGTCCTTAACATTTTGGGCTCAAGTGGCCTCGTAGCGTTGCTTTCCAATAACAGCTTGATTTACCGGAAACGCGGAGTCAGAGGGGGAGTCGGTTACCCGCGGGGGCGTTGGTCTTCGGCGGAGGGCTGGCAGCAGGCAAGGAAAGGCCGAGTTTCGATTTGGACGTGCGGGTCGGCCAGGGGCACAGATGCCACTCGCAGCAGGACCGTCCGGCACTGGCAATTCTGGGCGGTTGAGTTATCGCATACTGTAAGGGACACGTACGCCGTGCGTACCATGACCGTCAGGCAGTGGCTCTGAATCCATCCCGAAAAGATGAACGCACGACCGTTCGGCTGGCTGAATCGTGAGCTAAGTTTGCATAACGAGTCAGGTGCTGCATGCGGTTTTGAACCCCGATTTACCGCTCGTGGCAATCCTGAAACCGGTGTACCAGATGGGCGCCTCCTTTCGAATGGAAACCCTTGACGGACGTAGAACCATGAGTCACCTTTCCCAACTGCTGCTGGAAAGAGAAATCTTGTTGGAGAGCGGAACCAACGAACTGGAGGTCCTTGTCTTCAACGTGGCCGATTACACCTTTGGTATCAATGTGGCCAAGGTCCGGGAGGTCCTGCCGGCACCGGCCATCACGCAGTTGCCGAAGGCCCATTCCTCGATTCGCGGGGTATTCAAACTGAGGAACCAGGTGATACCCTGTGTTTCACTGATGGATCACCTGGGTATCTATCACTCCAGCGACGATTGCGAATCCACGGCGATTCTCACCGATCTTAATCAGCAGCAAACCGCTTTTTTGGTCGATCGCGTAGAACGCATTTATCGCCTCAGTTGGGAGAACGTCTTGGCCGTGCCGGGGCTATCCGCCCTGTCTCGCATGCCGGTCACGGCGCTGACTCGATGCGGTAACCGGCTGATCCTGATGCTCGACTTCGAGATGATCCTCGATGAGGTGACGAATCAGTACTTCCGCACGCACTACGTGGAAAACGTCGATCGCGTGCCGCGCGATCAAGCCCGAATTCTCTTCGTGGAAGACTCGCCGACTGTCCGCGAAGCCGTCGTCAGCACACTCCGCCAGAGCGGCTACCAGCAAGTGACCTCCTTCGAAAACGGCAAGGAAGCCTGGACCTGGTTGGAGGCGGCCGCGGAACAAGAAGATGCGAGCCAACCGCCGTGCGATCTGGTGATTGCCGATGTCGAGATGCCTCAGGTGGACGGTCACCATTTGACCAAGCGGATCAAGTCGCATCCGCGGCTCAGCCGAATTCCCGTCCTGCTGTATTCTTCGATCATTACGCCGGAGAATCGAAAAAAAGGCGAGTCGGTTGGCGCCGACGAACAGATCGCCAAGCCGGACCTGTGCCGCGTCGTACAACTCGCGGACGAACTCATCGCCAAAACCAGGATGACATCCGAGGTCGCCACGCAGGTCGAATCGGACGCTGGTCTCGGCGGACCGGCATCGAGAGCGTCGGACGATAAATCCGGCGAGCCGTCCGCTTCACTCCCGTCAAAAGATGCTTTCTCAGAAGGGGGCGATTCCGGGGTGAATGCAGAGACGAATCCGTCTTTCGCGGAGCCACCCAGCCTGCCAACCGACCATCCCACCGCGGAAGGCGAGCCGATCCTTGCGGCACAAACCAGCCCGCCCCCTCATCCTTCGGGCGAGACTTCTCTGATCACGGAATGCCCACGGCAGTCGTCCGCAAGTGGCCAGCTTGTTCTTCCGGCAAACGATCCGGAAGACGTGCCCGTGCCGCCCGGCAAGAACCGTCAGCTCTGGCAGACGTTTGTCAAGGAGTTGCAGGAACGATGCCGTACTTTGAACGGCCTGATTCGCCCGCTCGATGTCCAGTCGCCGGGGTTTGATCGGCTGATCGACTTGGCGAGGGTGTTGCACACCATCAAATCGGCCTCCATGGTGGTTCCCGTGGAGGAAGTTACCCGCTGCACGCACGACGTGGAGGAGCTTGTCGTCCGATTGCAGCAGAGTGCCGGCAGCGTGCCCAAACAAGCCCTGGAGCGTTACGTCGGGTGGCTAGAGCTGTTGGTCAGTCCGCCGGACGGAGATACCGTTGCGGCAATCCGTTCTGGAAAGCACCTGGCCGAGGACTTGGAGCGGATGCTCAGCGAAGCCGATCAGCGAGCGGTGGCAACGTCCGCGTGAGTCTGAAGCCCATCGGCATGGATGCGGTTTTCCTGCCTGAATCCAGGCCGCAGCCTCGTGGCTTAGAACGCGAGCCACCAGCGTAAGCTGGTGGTGGCGCATCGGACAACCACTTTTG
>DYLS01000109.1 GCA_020721965.1 Blastopirellula marina
CATAACTTCTGCCGCGAGAACCGGCCAAAAACAAAAAGAAGTTCGGACTAATGGTAAGTTATTGCACAACAATGATTTACGTCAATTGACCACCCTGATTCTGCCACCGTTTTCCGAGTCCACGGCGTATCACGCAACTCATTACAGAGCAAGAATTTACGAAAAATAGTTACAGGACTACAGTAAACTACAGTAAGCGGTACAAATCAACAGGAAGCCGTTACGCAGTAACGATGTACGTAAAAAAACGCCCAGGAAGTTTGATCTAACTCACGCTCCGGAAACACCTTACGTCGAAAAAGTGGTAATGGAGTTTGGATTAGTGGTCTTGCGGTCGAGCTATTCCCGATCCACGGTGCCGTTGCGTCGGGGAATCGTGCTATTGGCAAGGCTCACTGCGGATCGAAGATGCTCTCTTCGATAATCCGACAGGGCGGCAGCGACTGGAGGAATACCCGACCGTAGGGCTTCGTACAAATGCGTGCGTCGAGGATCACCACGATCCCGCGGTCTTCCCGGGTGCGGATCAATCGGCCGAAGCCTTGCTTGAGCTTGATGATGGCTTCGGGGAGCTGATACGAGTGGAAGGGGTTGATGCCCGATTCACGGAGCGCATCGAGCCGGGCCTCGATAAGGGGGCGATCTGGGACGGCGAAAGGTAGCCGCGTGATGACGACATTTTGCAGGGCCTCGCCGGGGACATCGACCCCTTGCCAAAAGCTATCGGTTCCGAAGAGGACGGCCCGATCCGTGTTTTTGAATTTCTCGAGCATTTGTTGCCGGGGAAGACCGTCGGCCTGCGAGAACAAGGAATAGCCGTGTTCGGCGAACCAGGGGCCGATGGCGGCCGCGGTCTTGCGGAGCGAATCGTAGCTGGTGAACAGGACGAAGGCCCGACCCTGCGTTCGCCTGATGTAGCGAGGGAGCAGGCGTACCAGGGCCTTCTGGTGCCCGGCACTGTTCGTAGCCGGATCGGGCATGTCCCTGATCAGTATCAAGGCTGCCTGCTCCTGATAATCGAACGGCCCCCCCAATTGCAAGGTCGGCACGCTTCCCAAGCCGATCCGAGAGCGATAGAACGCGAACCCCTGCTTGCCGACGGTCAAGGTAGCGCTAGTCAAGATGACGGTGGGAACCTGCTGAAAGAGCTGCTCGCGAAGGATGTCGGCCACGTTCAAAGGCGCGGCGGCCAGGGTGACGCGGGGGATCCGCGAACGCTCCTCGAATTCCACCCAATATACCGTCTGTGGCCAGTGCTGCTGAATCCATAACTGGAGGGTGTCGGCCAAATCCTCCAATCGCTGGGCGGCGGAGTGAAAGTCCTGCTTTTCTTCGACCGGCAAATCGGCGGGCACCTCGCTTCTCACGGTGTCTGCCAGGTGCTTTAGACCCTCGGAGAGGGGATTGCGAAAGGGTTGCGGAGCGCGGACACGGCCGTTGCCTGGAAGCTGCTGGGTGTACCAATCCGCGATTTGAGCGAAGAACTCGTCCAGCCGATAAACGCAGTCCTGCACCGTCCGCCGGGATCCCGCCATGTCGGCACGAGCCAGCAGCCCTCGTCCCGTGCGTTCGTTGAACAGCTTGTTCAGATTGTATCGCACCTGCGAGGACGTACAGCGCATCCCTAGTTGCTCGGCGGCAATCGCCTCAATGGTGTGGGCTTCGTCCACGATGAGGATTTCGTAGTCCGGCAGGATCGAGGCGTGGTGGCGTCGGAGACTCAGGTCAGTAAACAGCAAAGCGTGATTGACGACCAAGAGTTGGGCGTGCATCATTCTCCGCCGCGCCCGATAGAAAAAACACTCGTTGTAAGTCGGGCATCGCGCACCGAGGCAATTGTTATGATCGCTGGCCACCTCGTCCCAAACGGCCGGAAATGGCTGGAAGGGAAGATCGGACAGCGAGCCTTCCGAAGTCGTCTCGGCCCATTGGCTGATCCGATGCAATTGATCCGCCTCTTCGTCGGCGAACAGCCCGCGCGAGCGTTTCAAGGCGTTGGCCAGCCGCCGTCGGCTCAGATAATTGCCACGCCCTTTTACCAAGACCGCGGTGAACTCGTACGGCAACACACTCCGCAGAAAAGGGATGTCCTTGTTCAGGAGCTGCTCTTGCAGGCTGATGGTGTGCGTGGAAACGACGACGGGGCGAGATCGCCCGCTGGTACTGTCGGCCGCCGTAGCATGGAGGATGGCGGGGACGAGATAAGCGAAGCTCTTGCCAACCCCCGTGCCCGCCTCGATCACCATGTGATGTCCGCCCCGGATCGCTCTTTCCACAGCCTCCGCCATTTCGAGTTGTTGCGGCCGGGCCTCGTACCTCGCCAATCTCGCGGCGATACGACCTTGCGGGCCCAGAATTTCTCGAGCGGAGGACATGGGATGCAGTCGCAGAGGCTAAGTCGATAACACCGAGTGAGAGGGCGGTCAGTTTCGGGCAGCGATGACTCCCTCGGTAGGACTGCTGGCCGTGGCGTACAATCGTTTGGGGATGCGGCCCGCCAGGTAAGCGAGGCGACCAGCCTCCGCCGCAGCCCTCATGGCGACGGCCATGCGCAAGGGGTCTTGGGCGTGAGCGATCCCCGTATTCAGCAGCACGCCATCTACGCCCAATTCCATGGCGAAGGTTACATCGCTGGCGGTTCCCACTCCCGCATCCACGATTACGGGATAAGCTGAATCGTTTTCCTTGAGGTACTCCAAGCAGATGCGAATGTTGTTTGGGTTCAGCACGCCCTGCCCGGAGCCGATCGGGCTGCCCGCCGGCATGACGCTGGTCGCTCCCGCCTCTTTCAGCCGCCGCGCTGTGACGGGGTCGTCGGTGGTATAGACCAACACTTGAAAGCCCTCGTTGACCAAGATCTCCGTGGCCTTGAGCGTGGCGAGCGGATCGGGAAGGAGCGTCCTCTTGTCGCCCAGCACCTCGAGCTTGACCCAATCCGCGCCCGGATTGTTGAGCTGCGACAGAATCTCTCGCCCCAGCCTCGCAACTCGTACCGCGTCCTCCGCCGAAAAACAGCCTGCGGTGTTGGGCAGGATGGTATAGCGCCGGGTGTCGATGAAGTCGAGGATGTTCCGCCCCGAAGCGTCCAGCAAACGCTCGCGACGGACGGCAACCGTGATGCACTCGGTGCCCGACAATTCCAAAGCCTGCTCCATGATTTCATACCTGGCATATTTGCCGGTGCCTACAATGAGGCGACTACGAAATGTGTGGGAACCGATCGTCAAAGGTGAGTCCGGGGTAATTTCGATCATGATGGGGTTCAGCCTCCTCCTACAAGCGTGACAATCTCGAGTTGGTCGCCAGGGTGCAGTTGTGTTACGGCATGTTTCGCCACCGGCACGACCTCGAAGTTTCTTTCCACGGCCACGGGCTTGCCGGTCAAGCCCAGTTCCCGCAGCAGCTCACTCACGGTCATCCCGCTGGGAATTTCCCGTGCTTCGCCATTGATATGGATGGTCACACAGCGACTCGTATGGTTCATGGGTCGAAAAACGTTTTGCTCCGTGACACCTGAAAAACAGGAAAAGCAGGAAACCGTCGGGCCAATTGCGAGGGCAAGGCGAAGTCTTATTCGTATTCTACGCGAGACAGCGGGTAAAGGGTTACCTGGGACCCCCCGTTACCCGAGCGGGAAAAATGTCAGCCAAGCGAGCCTCGTTGGGTTGGCGAGGGACGGGTTGGCCAGGGAGACTACAACCCCTAGCGCCCAGCGGGGATTCCTCACGTGGCAATCGCGTGATTTCCCGAACGCGTCAGCAGTTCCGCGTCAAACTGGGATCAAGCAAACAGGGATCGAGCAAAACAGGATCAATCAAGGTGGCATCAATCAAAGTGGCATCGAGCAAATTGGGATCAAGCAAATTGGGATTGATCGAATCGGGATGCTGTGGACGACGTGTGTCGTCGGGCGGCATAGAAGTGACGGCAGCCCGAGCTATTCCGTTCGCAAAACCACGGTGCTGAATTGATCGGCGGCCCAGAGTTGCAAGGGGCTGCTGAACGGCCGGTTCGCGGAGTGGGCTTCCGGCGACCATGGGATGGCGTAGGCCAGCACGATCCCCGTGTTGGTCTCGGCCACGTAGATCACCGATTGGCTGGGGCGAACTCCCACGGAGGGACCGCGGCGGATGTCGGTCATCCCCGTTACGATCAGGTAGTTCGGGGTCTGAGGGACTTGGATCTCGGGTCGGGGAGTCCCGCCGGATCGGCGCGTCTGCGCATTGGCCGCTTGAATCTCGGCATTCTTCATTTGGATGAAGGAAAGCAGGTCGCCGTACACGTTGGCCTCGTAGAGGGCCTGAAAATTTCGGGTCTGGTTCGAGAGCACTGCCCCGCGGAGTTGCCCTGTCAAAAAATCTAAAAAGAAAAATCCTTCCACGCCGTTGTCCAAGGTCCCCGTGGCGATGGCGAAGTTGGACGATCGATCGGTGGCGACCGTGTTTACCGGTCCCTGCGGACGATATATCGCTACTAACAGCCCAACCGAAGTGCCAACCGCGAAGACTGCAAGCCAGGATCCTGCTCGGCGCAACATGGGTTTTCTCCCCCTCGCTCGATTCCAAAAACGCGTCTGGAGGCGGCTGCAATACTGCCCGACCATCCGGGGGCCCGGCCATCCGGGCAACACTCCCCTTTCATGGTAATGCTTTCCGAAGATTGCGAACAGATCGATTGCCGCAACGGTAACCGTTCACGGAACATTCGGGGGCACGCCGCGTCAACTTCAACATCTGGTGGTTCCCCTGGTCGTTCGCCTGGACCATCGGCGGCCACGTGTAGGGCGTTTGCCACACGGCCTGTCAAACTTTGCTACACAGGCCGTCAAAATTTGCCACGCGGCCCGTCAAAAAACGTCGCGCTTTCCGCTTTCTTCCACCCGTGAACGGTTACCCGCAACGATCGACCTCGGTGTCGGCCGCCGCCCGTCCCAACCAGTCGTTTTCTCTTGATACAGCGAGGAGACCGATCTCCGCCGATTATCAGCCGAAATGACCGATCTCCGCCGACAAGGTTGTGGATTGTCGAGGGCAGGATCACAAAACGGTGGGAAAGGGTGGGCGGCGAATGAATAGCGAGGCTCGCGGCTTGCACTCCAGCGAACTGCGACCGCTCCGTGCGAAACGGACCGTCGCCACCACCATTTGTGGGGCCTGTCACCCTTGAAGAGTCGCGGCATCGGTACCGTCCGTGGATGAGGCACCCTTGTAGAGGTCCTGGAGAGCCGTGACCTCGAAAGCGACACCCTCGTGCATCGCCTCCATAGCCCGCAGCGCTGCCTCTGCCGCGGGAATCGTGGTGATGCAAGGGACGCCGTGGGCGATGGCCTTGGCGCGGATGCGTCCCTCATCCGTCCTGGCCCCCTTTCCGCTGGGGGTGTTGATGATCAGTTGGACCGACCCGTTCAGGATGTAATCCAGGACGTTGGGATGGCCCTCCTGGAGCTTTTTCAGCCGTTCCACGCGGACGCCGGCGGCCTCCAGACAATCGGCGGTCCCCTTCGTGGCCAAGATATTGTAACCCAACTCGTCCAACCGCTTGGCGATCTTCGTGACCGTCCCTTTGTTTCGCTTGGCGACACTGATGAACACCGTACCGGACACCGGGAGGATGGTGCCCGCGGCGATTTGGCTTTTCGCGAAGGCGACCGAGAATCGATCGCTGATGCCCATGACCTCTCCCGTCGATTTCATCTCTGGACCCAGCACGATGTCGACACCGGGGAATTTGATGAAGGGGAGGACGGCCTCCTTGACGGACACGTGCCGGGGGGGGAGAACCTCGGACCAGGCTTGTTCCGCCAGGGAGACCCCGGCCATGACCTTGGCGGCCGCGCGAGCGAGTGGCTTGCCGATGGCCTTGGAGACGAAGGGGACGGTTCGGCTGGCTCGGGGATTTACCTCCAGCACATACAATTCCCAGCTCTTATCGGTACGCTTCAACGCATACTGCACATTCATCAGGCCGACGACATGCATCGCCATGCCCATTCTTTGGGTAGCACGCCGGACCTCGTTGAGTATGGATTGGGGCAGGCTGTACGGCGGTAAAGCACAGGCCGAATCGCCAGAATGCACGCCGGCCTCTTCGATGTGTTCCATGATGCCCGCCACAATCACACGCTGACCGTCCGCAATGGCATCCACGTCCAACTCGATCGCGTCTTCGAGAAAACTATCGATCAAGACGGGCTGCCCTTCGGAGGCGGCGAAGGCCTCCTTGACGAATCGTTCGAACTGCTGATTGTCATAGCAAATCTCCATGGCACGACCGCCCAGCACAAAACTGGGGCGCACCAGGACGGGATAACCCACTTGCTGGACTGCGGCACGGGCCTCGTCCATGGTGCGGGCAATGGCGTTCCGCGGCTGTCGGATATCCAAGTGTTTCAGCAATTCCGCGAAACGCTCCCGGTCCTCCGCGTCTTCGATCGTATCCACGTTGGTGCCAATGATGGGTACGCCGGCCACTTGAAGGGCCCGGGCAAGGTTGAGCGGCGTCTGTCCTCCGAATTGGACGATGACGCCGTCCGCCTGGACGCGGTCCTGGATGTTCAGGATGTCCTCGCAGGTCAACGGTTCGAAGAAGAGGAGATCGCTGGTATCGTAGTCCGTGGAAACCGTTTCGGGATTGGAGTTGACCATCACCGACTCGATACCCAGCTCGCGCATCGCGAAGCTGGCATGGCAGCAGCAGTAGTCGAACTCGATTCCCTGGCCGATGCGATTCGGCCCCCCGCCGAGGATCATGATGCGTTTTGTGCCGGGCTGTTTGGCGGGAATCTCGTCCTCGTCCTCGTACGTGGAATAGTAATAGGGGGTAACGGCCTCGAACTCGGCGGCGCAGGTATCCACGGATTTGAAGACTGCGACGATGCCGCGGGCTTTGCGCTCCGCTCGAATCTCCATCTCGGAGCGATTCCAGATGTGTGATAGCTGACGGTCGGAAAAGCCCGATCGTTTGGCCCGGCGGAGGACTTCGTCGGGCACCTCCTTGAGATCCCTGAAGCCCCTCAAAGTCTCCTCCAACTCCACGATTTCGCGGATCTTGTGAAGGAACCACGGATCGATACCGGTCAGCTCACGGACATCTTGGACGCTCATGCCGGCCTTGAAGGCATACCGGATATACCAGACCCGCTGGGCGTTGGGTCGGGCGAGACAGCCGCGGATTTCTTCCGGCGTCGGCTGCTGAGGCGTCCCCCACAAGTCCTTGCCGTCGCAACCCAAACCGAATGTCCCCACCTCCAGGCCACGGAGGGCCTTCTGAAGCGATTCCTGGAACGACCTTCCGATGGCCATCGTCTCGCCCACGCTCTTCATCTGCGTTCCCAGTCGACTATCGGCTTCCGGGAACTTTTCGAAGGCGAAACGGGGGACCTTGGTGACTACGTAGTCGATCGTCGGTTCGAAGCAAGCCCGCGTGCGCCGCGTGATATCGTTGGGCAGCTCATGCAGGCGGTAACCCACGGCGAGTTTGGCCGCGATCTTGGCAATGGGAAAGCCCGTCGCCTTCGACGCCAACGCGCTCGATCGGCTGACCCGTGGGTTCATCTCGATGACCACCATGCGTCCCGTCTCGGGATGGATCGCGAACTGGATGTTGGAACCGCCCGTATCCACGCCGATTTCGCGAATTACGGCGATGGAGGCGTCTCGCATCCGTTGGTATTCTTTGTCCGTCAATGTCTGCGCGGGGGCCACGGTGATGGAGTCCCCCGTATGGACGCCCATGGGATCGAAGTTCTCGATAGAGCAGATGATCACGACGTTATCGTCGGCGTCGCGCATCACCTCCATCTCGAATTCCTTCCAACCCAGGATCGATTCCTCCAGGAGAACCTCTTGGATGGGCGACGCCGTCAAGCCCCAGGAGACCTTCTCGATGAATTGCTCCATGTTGAAGGCCACGCTGGAACCGCTGCCGCCAAGGGTGAAGCTGGGCCGGACCACACAAGGGAGGCCGATCTCTTTCACCACCTCTCGCGCTTCGGCGAGCGAGCGCACCGTCTTGCCGTGGCAGACATCGAGGCCGATGCGCTGCATGGCCAATCGGAATTGGTCGCGCTCCTCCGCCTTGGCGATGCTTTGCGAGCTTGCCCCGATCATTTGCACGCCGAATCGCTCCAGTACACCGTGGCGGTGCAGGTCCATGGCCACGTTCAAGCCCGTTTGGCCTCCGAGCGTCGGCAGAAGCGCGTCCGGCCTCTCCTTCTCGATGACCTTGGCAGCGAATTCCCACGTAACCGGCTCGATATAGGTGCGGTCCGCCATCTCCGGATCGGTCATGATGGTGGCGGGATTGGAGTTAATGAGGATGACGCGATAGCCCTCTTCCCGCAAGGCTTTGCACGCCTGCGTGCCAGAGTAATCGAATTCACAAGCCTGCCCGATGACGATGGGGCCTGAGCCGATCAAGAGGATGGAGCGAATGTCGTCACGTCGTGGCACGGTGTGGCGTTCTCCTTATGACTCGTTCCCAAGGGCCTGCCCGCGGTGCGGCAGGATGTGGGGACCGTTATGCGAAAATCGATGGCTTCGGCGCCAGAGCCGCGGCTGCGGTACCAGGGCCGCCCTGTGCGCGCAGGATCACCTGGGTATGGGATGATGGCGACTGTTTGAGGACGCACAACGAACGATAGCCGCGTACAACGGCCGCCCGGCGATCTTCAGCGAGCTCAGAAACCTTATGATAAAGCAGGGGGGAGCAAAATCCCAGTATGGCCCGCAGTGGGGTGCAAGTGACGGATGGTCGCGTGGGTTTTTCGTCTTGCGCAGCTGGCGGCAATGTGCTGATGCCAGAACGCATTGAAATGGACGCCCCGGCGAGCGGTTTGGGGCGTCCGGCTGGCGAAACCCAGCCGCCAAGTCAAGGGATTTTGGTCGTGATGGCCCAGCCACCGGCGCTGCGTTTGAGCCATCCGTCCCGGCGTCGGCGGGTCATGCCAGACGCCGAGTTGATTGACGTTCGGCAAGGCTGTACTTAGAGTGAAACGAAGTAGGGCAATCCGCCGTGGTATAAGACGGAAGGGAGGGATCATCCGCCGTGGCATGAGGCGGACGAGCTTGTGTGACAAACGCGTGATCGGCGAGGAAGGTGGGCGGAACGGACGGCCGCTGTGCCGGGGGAATCCGGTGCCTTCTTCGCGTTGCCGCGAAAGAGTTTAGTACCACCGGGAAAAGCCCACCTGTTAGCACGGGCGCTACATCGATTGCGAAGCGTTAAACCTTATCACTGCAAGACGTTGAGCCGAGCAAACGACCTTGCGCTGTAGTACTAATAGAGCAAAGCAATTCTCAACAGCGGTAACCATTCACGGCTGAGCTGTAACGGAAAAGATTTGTGAGACAACGAGGGTTAGAGGTTCCAGGGGTTCCTTGAGTATGCAACGGAATATCATTTCGACGAGCGCCAGGTAATGTCATTTCGACGAGCGAGCGCGAGGAGAAATCTTCACCTATGTCGAGAAGATTTCTCGCTTCGCTCGAAATGACAGGAGGGCGAGCCGTTTTGCAGTGAGGAGAATCCCTGTGAAAGACTCCCCCCGTAAACGGTTACCAACAGCGCAAAGCATCGCCCAATGGTGCAAGGCATCTCTGAGTAGTGAAAAGCATCTCTTAGTAAAAAGCATCTCTAGTACAACGAGGTTCAAAGTGGCCGATAAACCGTGGGGAGGCGTATTTCGAGAGGCGACCGATCGGCGCGTCGAACGTTTCACGGAAAGCATCAGTTTCGATCGTCGGTTAGCGGAGCAGGATATTACCGGGTCCAAGGCTCATGCCCGGATGCTGGCCCGGGTCGGCCTCATCTCGGAAGAGGAATGCCTTCAGATTACGCAAGGCCTGGAGGAGATTGGGCGTGAGATCGCGGAGGGACGGTTCCCCTTTCGCGTGGAGCTGGAAGATATCCACATGCACGTGGAAAGGGCGTTGATCGAGCGGATCGGCGACGTCGGTCGGAAGCTGCACACCGCTCGCAGCCGCAACGATCAGGTGGCCACGGACATGCGGTTGTGGATTCGCGAGGCGATTGACGACCTCTTGGCGTCCCTGCGCCGCCTGCAAGCGGCCTTCGTGGGGCGGTGCGATCGGGATGGGGACTGCATCTTGCCGGGCTATACCCATTTGCAGCGGGCCCAGCCGATCTTGGCCGCTCACTATTGGCTGGCCTATTGTGAAAAGTTCGAGCGGGACCGGCAAAGGCTCGTCGATTGTCGTAGTCGAGTGAACCTGTGCCCGCTGGGTTCGGCGGCACTTGCCGGAACCAGCCTTCCCGTGGACCGGCACGCCGTCGCCGAGGCCTTGGATTTCGCTGCTCCGACGGCCAATAGTTTGGACTCGGTATCCGACCGCGATTTCGTGGCCGAATTCCTCTTTTGTCTGAGCCTGATCGCGGTACACCTGAGCCATTGGGCCGAAGAGTGGATTCTTTGGTCCACGTGCGAGTTCAATTTCTTGCGTTTGCCGCAGGGGTTCTGCACCGGGTCGTCTATCATGCCGCAAAAAATCAATCCGGATGTCTTGGAGTTGATTCGCGGCAAGGCGGCTCGGGTCATCGGGTCGCTCCAGCAGATCCTGGTGCTTCTCAAGGGTTTGCCCCTGGCGTACAACCGCGACCTCCAAGAGGACAAGCTACCCGTCTTTGAATCATTCGACACCGTCCGCGACTCGCTGGAATTGGCAGCCCCGCTGGTGACGCAAACCGAGATCAACCGGGCGGCTGTGCAAGAACGCTTGGACCGCGGCTACCTCGATGCGACAACGCTCATGGAGTACCTGATCCTCCGGGGCATTCCCCAGCGGTCGGCACATGAAGCGGTGGGACGATTGGTCCTCGCTGCTATGGATCGGAATTGCCGTCTCGTGGATCTGCCGCTTGCTATCTTCCAGGAGGTCGTCACCACCCTGGACGAATCGGTTCGAGAAGTCCTGGGACCAGAAAGTGCGGTCCGCCGCATGCGAAGTTTCGGCTCCACGGCCCCCGAGGCAGTGCGTCAGCAGATAGAGGCGTGGAAAAGACGACTAGAATCGGAAACTTTGTGAAGATTGGGGTTGTGGGGGCTGAGCCAGCTCAAAAGTAGTGTTGCGTACCATAGTTCCGCCGGGCATCCCGGCTGCCCATGGCCCCGAGTGCCGCATGGAAGAGCATTCTAGGGCGTCCCGCGCCGGTCCAACAAGTAAAAATTGGACTTTTGCAAACTGTTCACTCCCCCTCTGAGATGGGACGATAAAACGGTGGCGTTGGGCAATTCAGCGAAACAAGGAAGTTCGTTTTCCTGGGAAACTGCCTTCGCCCTACCATCTCCCGAGGGCCTGTATGAACACAGGGCTTGTTGAACACAAGTTGCGCAAGTCCAGCAAGCAGCGTCGGCACCCAAACTGCGGCAATCATGGCAAGCTGGCTGATTTCAGGGGGCTGGGCCATTCATTCCTTCTTATCAAGCGAACCTTGGGCCGTGTTTTGGAATGATCTGGTGATTTTGGGAAGAAAATGTGGCGAAATCGAGTTAAATTAGAGAAGAGTAGGCAAAGTTTGATGCGTCCCAATCACTGCTGACTTGGACGTCCTGCCCTTCCTCGCGTCTGGGGGCATGGCCGAAAGATACGATTTATCGTATGAGCGGCACGATCGCGGCCAGGCTTGGCTCTGGATCGCTTGGCCGTCCGCTCTCATGTAGTACTAGATTTTTGCAACCGGAAGTGCCTGCATGTCGCTGTCCAGAAACCCAAGTCGTGCCCGACGGGCATTCCGCATTGCACGGATGGCGGTCTTTATACCCCTCGTACTGGGTGTCGTATTTTCTGTCGGACTAGCGGTATTGGGGCTGGGGAAAGAGAACCCTTTCGGAGCGAATGCCCCAAAAGCGCCTGCGCCCTCCGCGCCGGCGGAGAAGCCTGCGACCGAGGTGGACGTCCCACCTCCCCCGGAAGACCCCGCAGTGGCCACCGTGTTGGCGACGAATCCGCAGACGCCGCGGGAATTGTTGCGGGCGGCAACCGTGTTGGTGGCTTTGAAGCGGCCAGACTTGGCGAAACAGATGCTAGAGAAACTCGTCGCTGCCTCGCCCGACGAGGCCGAACTGCTCCGGTTGCATGAAGAATTCGGGTCGGCGAGTATTTTCCGTCTGGGATCGGATCGCGATCTGACCCCCGTGGGAAAGCAAGTCCTGGACATGATTTTCTCGGCGGTCCAGCGCCGGTACCAGAATCCCGAGGTATTGAAATCATGGATCGGCCAATTGGCGGCCGCGGGAAACGGTTGGTACCAGGCCGCGGAAGACCTGACCAAGACCGGGCGTGCGGCCGTCCCCTTGTTAGTGGAGGCGGCATCTGGTTCCGAGGGCGAATTGCGTGGGCGGTGCATTTTTGTGCTGAAGCGATTACGGGTTGACGCGGCGAATTACCTCATCGCGTTATTGCAGTCGCAAGACGCGGCCCGGCAAAAAACGGCGGCGGAGTTGCTCGGAGAAATCGGGGGTAGCGGGGTCGCGTTGTTCCTGCTGGCACCAGCGCTGTCGGGGGAATACGACGCGACGGTGCAGCAAGCAGCGCGGGCGGCGCTCTCGCAATTGCAATCTGTCCTGCCCACCCCTGCCCAGGCCGCAAGGCTGCTTGTTGCCGAGGCGGAGTCCAAACTGAAGGCGCTGTCGTCGGACGAGGAGAATCGCCAGCCGTTTTATTTTTGGAACTCGCAGACTTCCAGTGTGGAGGAGATTGCGTTGCTCCCGGCGGCGATTCGAAGGCGTACGGCGGCGCGGTTGGCCGCTGAGGCCAGCGGGCTGGTACCGGGGGATCGGGATGTGGCTGTGCTGGCTCTATCCCTGGAATTGGAACAGATTGGATTCGAGTTGCTTCAGAGGGCGGAGGAGGTGGAGAAGTCAGGAGGGCAGGCGGAGGAGGCCGCCCCATCGCCGATGCTCGTCACGGCCAATGCGGGGCCGCTCGTGACCACGGCCGTGGCCCAGTATCAGGATCGATCCGACAGCGTGTTGGCCTTGGCCTTGCCAGCCATCGAATACTGCATGAAACGTCAATGGGCAGGGGGAGTCTGGGCCGGTATCGTCTGGTATTCGCAAAACGCGCCCCGCGACCAGGTGAAATCTGCCTTTGTCAATCCTACGCCGTTCTCCCAGGCCCTTCATTTTGCCGATCGCCGCGTGCGTTGGGCGGTCGTAGAGGCCGCGATGACCCTGGATTTGAAAGGTAACTTTCCCGATTCCTCGAAGATCGTGGGGGAGTTGTTCTACTTCGCCTCGTCAAGGGGAGTCCGGCGGGTCGTCGTCGCGGATGGTTCCCAGCGGCGGGCGATGCGTATCGTGGGTGATCTGAAGAACCTTGGGTTCGAATCGGTAGATACGGCGGCCAGCGGCAATGCCCTGCTGCGATCTGTGTCCGACGACCCCGATGTCGTTTTCGTCCTGATTTCCGCCGACATCCAGGAGCCGCGGATCGAGTTCCTGGTTCAGCGTCTTCGCGCGGATCCTCGTACGGCCCGGCTGCCGGTCGGAATCTATGCCCTGCCGGATCTGCTGCCGAAGAGCGATCGGCTTGCCGAGGGCGATCCGCTGGTGCTCTCTTTCGCTGAGCCGTACCGGCCGGACGATGCAACGCGGATGGCCGATCGCTTGCAACAATTGCCGGGCTACGATGGTGGCACCGCGGCCGTGCGAAAAGCCCTGGCCACGCTGGCACTACAACGAATCGCGGCGCTGGCGGAGAACCCCGGTCCGAACATCTCGATTCAGGAATTGGAGGACCTGGCGGTACGGGCCCTCTACATCCCGGGAGCGGAGAAGGCCGGGCTGATGATTTTGCGGCGGCTCGGCACCCCTCGGGCCCAGACGGAGCTGGTGGAAGCCGCATCCCGCCTGGAATGGCCGGCGGCACTCCGCGCGGAGGCCGTCTCGGCCTTTGGCGAGGCGGTTATGAATCGAGGCCTTCAATTGACTCGCCCGCAAATACTCCGTCAGTACGATCGTTACAACCAAAGCGAGAAATTGGATAAGGTGACGCAAAAACTGCTGGGTCTGATTCTCGACTACATCGAGATGCCCAGCGAGGCTCACGCGGACACGACATCGAGCCGTCCCTAGGCGGTCTTGGCCTCCGTCCTTTCACCGAATGCGAGTCGGGTGAAAAGTACCCGTTCACGGCTGAGCTATAACGGAAAAGATTTGTGAGACAACGAGGATT
>DYLS01000110.1 GCA_020721965.1 Blastopirellula marina
CATTACGCCTCACAACATGTGCTGATATGCTGGGCGCGTCATGCAGTCAGGCGGACCTTGCGCTGTAGTGTCAGTGCGAGCGAGGTCGAAGCTATCTTTTTCGTCAGTCAGCGTCGGTCGCCAACCTTGAGCTTGGCCGCACGAAGCGTGTTTCGCATAAGCATGGCGATAGTCATTGGCCCCACGCCGCCGGGGACGGGGGTAATTTTGCCGGCCACCTCGCAGGCGGATGCAAAGTCAACGTCGCCCACCAACTTGGCCTTGCCTGAATCGGTCGTCCCCACACGGTTTACGCCCACATCGATCACGGTTGCGCCTGGCCGGATCATGGAGCCGGATATCGCGGCGGGCCGACCGGCGGCTACGATGAGAATCTCGGCACGGCGGGTATGGTCTTCGAGATGTCGGGTTCTCGTGTGACAGATCGTGACGGTGGCGTCGGCCCCGTCGGCCTTCTGAACCAGCATGATCGCGATCGGTTTTCCCACGATGTTGCTACGCCCCACCACGACCACTTCCGCGCCGCGGATCGTCGTATTGGAGCGGAGCAAAAGCTCCTGTATCCCGGCCGGCGTGCAGGGCGGGAATCGCGGCTCACCAATCATCAATCGGCCAACGTTGACGGGGTGAAATCCGTCCACGTCCTTGTCGGGATCGATGCTCAGCAGGACCTGGCTTTCGTCGATATGCTGCGGCAACGGCAGTTGCACCAGAATCCCGTGAACGCGCTCATCGCGGTTCAATTGATCAATCAGCGTGAGCAGCTTTTCTTGCGAGGTCTCGGCGGGCAAGGGATGGTGAAAAGACTCCATTCCCAGTTCTTTGCAGGTTCGATTTTTGGCCGTCACGTACGAGACGGAGGCGGGATTTTCCCCCACCAGCACCGTCGCCAACCCCGGCCGAATACCGTATCGGGCAGCCAAATCGGCCGCCTCTTCGCGAATCTCGTCGTGGACCTGCCGTGTGATCGCTCTGCCGTCAATAATCTGGGCAGCCATGAGTGGGCCATCACCTGCTTCGTCGGTGGTCTAGGGTTGAAAAACCTTGCGAATCTCTGGATGCAACCCGGGAAACTGATCGACAAATTCGGCACGATGCTTTTCTAGTGCCTTCTGCCGCTCTTCAAAGACATCGTGCGGGAACAGCTTTTCGGGATGAAACAAAATGGAGTCCACCAGCCGCACGGCCGCTGGAACGTGCAATTGAGTACGCGAAGAAAAGACCCAGTCGTCCAATCCTCCACGCAGGACGGAGTCCAAAATGCCCATGGTGTCGGCCAGGCGAATGTCCCGCATGGACTCGCCCTCGCCGACAAATCCCGTGTTCAAAAGGTAGCACTGGATATGCGGGTTGGCCTTTAGGATGTCGTAGAAGAGGTTGGCGTGCTCGGCGCGATCTCCGGCCAAGAAGGGGTCGTAGAAAAAGCAATTTTTGATTTTCCCGGCCTGGGTGGGGTCCCCGGCCGAGGACTCCATGGACTGCCCCAGCACCATGAAGGCTGCTGCCTGTTCGTGGGTCAGCCGGGCGATGGCCGGGATTATATTTCCCCGCGTGATAAGGAATAGATTGTCAACCCGATCCGAGTTGATCGTTTGGGCTGCATGCATGAAGTCGCGGCGTTCAATGACGGCTCGGCCATTCGAGGTCCGCTCCATGTTGAAGAAGTCAATCGCGCCGTCTTGCTCAATCCAGACGTTTTCCAGGAAGGTTTCTTTTTTTAGGGCTGCGTAGTAGGCTTCCAACTGGTCGCCGGGATTCAAACCGTCCGTCTTTACGAAGATCCCACCCGGTTCGAAACCGCGAAAGGTCCCATCCCGGCGGAGCGTGCCACCATCGTCCTGAATCAGCCAAGACCGCTCCCGCCCCTTCCGGGCGAGCACCTTGCAGGTGGTGCTGGTTTTGCCATTGGCGCTCAAGGCAGCAAACAACGAACAAGTGGTGTGGTACTCGCCGTGCGGTGTTTCTAGGGTGTCACGGCGACATCCCACGTGCAGGAAGATGCCGTTGCCGCCCCGCTTGACGCGAAAATTCTCGCCGGCGAAAACCCCCTTTTTCCACTCCCCAAAGTAGTTGCTGTTGCGAACGATCTTGACCAGCCTGCCGGTCGCTGGATCGTGTGCCAGGCGGATAGTGATGTCCTTGTCGGGAAGCTTTTTCTGCTTATTGCTTTCGAACGCCTCGTCGGCAAACATGACCACCTGGTAGGTCGGCCTTTCGGTGGTCGCTGGTTTGAATAGCTTCAATCCGGCAAAGGCAACGTGGGCAAAACGCTTGGGAACGATCAGCCGGGCGGTCACGCCCTCCGTGCCGTCGCCCACCTGGACATCGATACTGACAATCTCGGTTTTGGTCAGGGCTGCCTTTGCCGCCTCAAGGAGATCGTACTCGGGCTTCCCAAATTTGGTGTCGATGTTATTTTTCGTGAACATTGCAGCCCGCGACGTCGGTTCCGACTCCACGGCCAGAGAATCGTATTTCGTCTGGCGAACCTCAGGTTCTTCCATTGCGAGGAGCCGCAAGCGGGCGATATCGGGATTGCGAATCAGCCGACCTTCGTGCTGGGCGGTTTCAAAAATCGACCTGGCCGCCTGAAGGAATTCCTCGAACATGCCGTAACTTCCTTTCGTAAGCCACAAAAATGTCAGCGTCCGGAATATCGAGATACTCGACAAGGGGTAATCGCCGGGATACTTCGCCCTGCTCACCGTTTAGAAATACCTCTTAGATTGAATGACTAGGGAGGCAAGTCTTCCGGTGGGCGTGATGCTTACCACTGTTTTTGACACCCATTGCAGCTCCGAGGTTCTCGACCAGCTTCTTTTATCGTGGCTGTATTCGCTATTCGCTCGGGAGTATTGCTCCAAATCATTCAGTCTAAACTCTCGTCGAAGCTGTCGCCAGTACGCCCCACTCGGTCGCGACTGGTGCGCCGTCATTGAGGGAATTCCCGCCAGTTGGGAGTGTAAGGTGACCGGCTCCACTTTGCCGAACGGGGCACATGCCTGTTTTCGCTTTTCGTTGCAATTGCGCACCGTGCCCCACTCTCATTGCACACACCCATTGAGGCACAAAGTATAGCGTTGACAGAGACTTCCAGTCGCAACATATAGTGGTGTGCCATGGCGTTGGGACACCACACAATTGCGTCCGCCTACGCTTTTCCCGTTTGGTTACAATTGCGTCCGCCTACGCTACCCGGGCCGTCCTCAGCCCTTCCCCGTCTCGCATGATGCACTAAGGAGGGAGGGAAATCGCCAAGGCCGCACTACGTCGGATTTGGCAAGATGGGCAAACAGTAGCGTCTTCAGCGCTGCGGCCATCTCGAGATGTGCCGGCTCGCTGGTCCTCAGGTGACGAATTCCGGTTTGACCACGTGGTCGAGGGCGCCGCACTCGTAGCCGCGGCGCAGAAACTCGGTTATTGCCGCTCGTCCCCGAGGTCCAAAGTCCAGGGTCCAGTCGTTCACGTACATGTTTACAAACCGGTCGGCCGAGGCAGAATCCAATTGTCGCCCGAATTGTAGAGCGTAGGCCAATGCCTCCGGGCGATGCTCCAGTCCGTAGCGGATGCTCTCCAAAAGAATCCGATCCACGTCCTTGGTGACCTGTGAACCGAGGTCTTTGCGGACGGCGTTGGCGCCCAGCGGGAGCGGCAAACCGGTCTCCGATGTCCACCAGTGCCCTAAATCCACGATCAATTGCAGGCCGGTTTGGGCATAAGTAAGCTGACCTTCATGGATGAGGAGGCCGGCGTCCACCTGCTGATCCTCGTAGTGCCCGTCCGCGACTGCTTGCGAGATGAGATCGAAGGGGGCGAGGACAGATTCGAATTCGCAATTCAGAAACAATCTCAGGGCAAGGAATGCGCTGGTCAATCGGCCGGGGACGGCGATCCTCGCATGGGCGAGGTCCCGGGGTGTGAGGTTCCGCCGGGCGACGACCATCGGGCCGTAACCATCCCCCATGCTGGCCCCGCAATTGCACAGGATATAGCGATCCTGAAGATAGGCGTAGGCGTGGACGCTGACCGCGGTAAGCTCCAATTCGCCGGAGAAGGCGCGTCGATTCAAAGTCTCAATATCAACCAGCTCGTGAACAAAACGATATCTTCCCGTAGGAATCTTGCCCTTTGCCAGCGCGTAAAACATGAAGGCATCATCCGGATCGGGACTGTGCCCTACCCGTACCAACAGCGAAGAATCCACCATCCGCCGAACTCCCAGTGAGCACGCCGCCCGGTGCGGAGACGCACTCACGCCTCCCAGGAATTCCCGACGGCATCCTTCATGGGATAGTCGTCGGGGAAGCCCCTTGTCAAGTAGCGGGGTGGAGCCGGGGTACCGACCGGGTCGGAAGAGCTGTTTGAACGCCCCTGCGGTGGGACGGATGCATCCGCGCCGCTTGTGCTTCCCAGTTTACCGCAAAGCTCAGCCCAGGTCTCGCGTTCAATTTGAAGTACCCGAAGGGCGTCGCTGAGCAATTTCTCGTCCGATTTCAGCCCCGCCTCCACCAGCCTGCGATACACGAATGTGTAAATCGCTGCGACCTGTTTTATCAGGTCCGGGGCGGCGTCCATTTTCAGAGATGCCAGCATTTCGGCCACGATTTGCTGGGCCTTCGTGAGACAGTTGAAGGCTACGTCTGATTCCTGACGCTGCCATGCCGTCCGCGTACGCTCGACGTGCCGAATCGCAGCTTCAATGAGGAGCAGATGCAGTCTCTGGGGTGAAGCGGTCAGGACTTCCGATTCCAGATAGCGGTCGCCGTATGAGGGTTGCATGAGCACGGTCCGAAATCATCCCAAGGATTGGCGAAGCTGATTGGAAATTGCGGCTGCGGGCGCTAGCTCGTTCTTCGTTGGAAAGATCAAATCCAGGGTGTCGCGGCAATCCGTAGGTCGAAGAACGGAAGAGCCGAGGGCGGGGCCGACCCTTACTGACTAGCCGGTTGCGACGGGAAACTCATATCGATGGGTTTGATCGCCGACAAGACGTTCATTTGTCCCTGAAGTTTCGCAATCGCAGTTTCCATGCGGTAAAAATACAGCAACAATTGCTCGCGTCGCTTTTCCAGCTTCGCGTCCCACCACTCCAACTTTTGTGTATTTTCTTCGTATTTTCGCGTGAGGGAGATGAATCGCTGTGCCATCAGCGATACATCTTGCCCCGTCAATGTCTCGATCAAACTGTCGAATTTGGCAGCAAACCCCTGTTCCGAGGTTGTAAAAAACTTCTTTACGTCATCGTGGTTCTCGGCAAACCGAGTTTTGAGTTTGGCAGAGTCAAACTCCAGCGTCCCATCATCTTTAAAAGCGATCCCGATCTCGGCCAGCGAGCGAATCTCACCCACCCCTGACAACCTGCTGGTCAGCGATCGGGTGAGGTCGGTTTCAAGCCTCAAAACGGTCGCGTCTCCTGTCAGGATTTGTTTCGTATTGGTGTCGGCGTCGTATTTCGTCAGTTCCTTGAGACGTTGGTAGTATTTGTTGTAATTGTCCACGAAAGCCTGCACGCTGGCGATGAGATCGCTATCGCTATTTTGAATTGTAATCGTGACGGGGCTTGACGAGGCTTGTTGGACATTCAGAGTGACGCCCGGTACCACACTGGAGAAGGTGTTGGTGTGCGAGTTCAGGACTAGGGAGCCGTCGGTTGCTAGGGGCCCGACGGCGATTTGAGCATCTCGGGCCTCCGCGATGCGGTCCAGGCTTAGTCCCAGCTCCGACGCGTCCATTACCAGCCGCCCCTGTGACCCGCTGCCCTGGCCAGTCAAGCTCAGCCGATACGGGCGGGACGATCCGTCGAACAAAACGCTCGCCTGAACCCCCGCATTCAGATCGTTGATCTTTTGCGCCAAATTGTCCAGTGATTCATCGGCTGAGAGTTCGACCCGCCGCGTCGTCGAGCCATCGATGACCCAAGTGGTCGTCGTGCCAATGGTCGTTTCCACCGCGGCGGACAGCAGCCCGAGATCTGCTGCCGTCGTAGAAGTCCCCTCGCTCACGGAGAGCGTGCCGCTTCCACCTGAGGTGTCCCGAATCCGAATCCCATCGCCCTGTGGATTGATTTCGGCATACACCTTCGCGGCACCGCCATTGATTTTGCGGATGACGTCGCCAATCGTTTGCACATCGTCGCCCGTCAAATCGACCGTCGTCCTCGCTCCCTTGCGGTCGGTTACGGTGAAGGTGCCACGCGCGACCCCCAAGCCGCCATTGAATTCGCTCAGCTTGGTACTCAGCGACACCGACTGCAGATGGAGGTCGCCGCTCTGGATTTTGTTGACGGCGGCATCGACGGCGATTCCAAGATTCTCGGCGGTTTGAGTCGTATCGGCGGTCACGATTTTCAGATTGCCGGTCCCGGATGACGTATTCTGGACTACGATACCCGTTTTGGCGGCATTGAGCATCGCCGTGACGCCGATTCCGGCAGTATTGATTGCGTTCAAGACATCTTCCACCGTCTCCGCGGAAGAGAGATCGACGTTGGCCGCAGCTCCCGAGCGGTCCGTGATGGTGATCGTCCCCAGGGTTCCCAAACCATTGCCGCCATTGAGGCTGGAGAGCAAGACCGACTGCAATCCACCTACCAGGGATCGGCCAGTGATGACACCCCCTACGGCGCCGGTGTCCAAACCCAAATCTTGGAGGGTGGAGGTGTCGTACAGAGATGTCAACTGAAACGCGTTTGTGCCGGTGGTCAGGTCTGTTAAGACCAGGCGTTTGCCGTCGGAAGCGATCTCGGCCTGCAACTTACCGGGGGCTGCCGCATTGATCGTTTCAAGGATATCCGACAATGTCTTTTCTTCGCGGTGACTGCTGCCACCGGAAATCAGGGCGTTGAAGTCGATGACGCCGGTGGTCCCGTCTCGCAACTGGAAGGAAATCTCCGGAAGGGCGTAGTCAAAGCCGATACCTTGTCCATCGTTGAGCTGCGAGAGGAGAGTATCATCGGTGACGAAGAGAATGGATTGCCCATCGGCGGTGGAAGCAGTGACTTCGATTCCCGCCAGACCCAATGATGCGGCCGCCGAACCGCCGCCGATGTCCTGAACGCGGAGATTGGAGAGGCTCATCCCGGTGCGGTCCGTGAGGCGGATGTGGTCGCCAACGGCTTCTGCCTGCACGTTGATTTGGGTGTTCGTGTTGATTGCCGATAGCACATCTTCCAGCGTCTGGACCTTGGTAAGGTCAATCTCCGCGGAGGAGCCGCTGCGGTCGGTGATGCGGATGAATCCCCGTTGAAAACCGGCCCCACCGCGCAGTTGCTCCAGCGGCGTGCTTCGGGCCAAGTCGGGACCAAATCGAAACGTGAACGCCCCGCCGCCTAAAGCCGCAGTGCTGGATTTCACGCCCGACGCTAGCCACTGGTCATTCTGCGCAGCTCGGATGGGGGTAAAGACGTAGGATCCGATGGGGGGCGTGCCTGTCACAGAGGCAGAAAGTGCCGCCTCGTTGCTGCTGGTGGCAGTGCGAGTGTCGAAGATTTCGGCCTTCCCGAGATTTTTGACGACGTATTGCGCGGAAATCACCAGGGCCGACAGCTCCGTGATGGCGGCACGCTCCTGATCGATTTGTTTTGTGATCGCGTCCAAGTTATCCCGAGGGCGAGATTCCAACTGCATGAGCTTGTCCACCGTGTCCCCGATGGGCACACCGCTGATCAGCCCGATGCTACTCTGAATCCTACCCATAAGGAGGCCTCGCCTGGAAAACTGGACCCGTCCGACAAAGTCAACCACATCCTATATCGGCCAGTCACCCGGGGCAGGTGAGCTGAAGCGACCGCCAGCCACATAAAGCCTAGCTCATCCATCGGACGACGGGGTTTAGCTAAGTGCTGGCCGTCGGTTACCGTGACGTTTCACGAAGCCGTCCTGCCGGGCCACCGAAATGTTCCGTTTGAACAGACGAGATGAATCTTTCCGAAAAAGTTGACTGGAGATAATGCGAAGACTTTGCCGATAATTCTGCCGGGCGGTTCGAGAGATGTCGTCCGATTTTCGACAGCGTTTCCACGGTAGGCCCAATAGAAGTAACCGTTCACGGAACTTTCGGGCTGTGGCGCGGCGTGGACCACAACATGTTGCGGCTCCCTGGAGCTATCGGTGGCTACCAGCGGAGCTTTTTTGCCACGCGGCTCGTGACGTGAAGACACAGTATTTTCCACATGATGCCCCCAGTAAACAACCGTTCCCACTAAAAGCACCAGCCTTGCGGAAACGACGGAGATTCATGGACTGCCGACTGCGCACGACCATTCAGATAAAGGAGAAACAGTCCCGTTGGGCTGGTGCTGAGGCAGTCGCCTTGAGGCACAGGCGGCGTGCCATCCGGTCGCTTTGTCTTGCGATGGTGTTTGTTATTTCGGGTTGTTCGATTATCCCCTATAAGGTGGAAATTCCGACCGTTCATAATCCCTTTCCGCAGATTCACAAAGTCGCCATCGTGCCATTCTTTAATCTCAGTGCGGAGCCGAGCTTGGATGGGCGGAAGGTAGCCCTCGCCTACTATGCAGAGTTGCAAGAGGTTCCGGGGTTTGAAGTGATTCCCGTCGGCGTTGCGGAACGCGCGATGGTGGAGTCTCGGCTCTCGCTGACTCGCCCCGAGGATGCCCGACGCCTGGCACAAATCCTCGGCGCGGATGCGGTGGTGGTGGGTGCCGTCACCGATTATTCAGCGTATTACCCACCCCGGCTCGCCATGCAGGTGGAGTGGTATGCGGCCAATCTTGGCTTTCATCCTGTTCCTCCAGGCTACGGGCTACCGTGGGGTACACCGGAAGAGAAGGACATCCCCCGACGACTGATCCTGGAGTCGCGGTTGGCCTATGCTAGGGAGCAGATGCGGAGCCAGATTCCTGTGGCGGGTCAAATCGAGGAAGGGAATGTCGGACAAATCGATTCCCCGATCCCGTCGCGCGGCGAACCGGCCTTGACATCCGGCAATGCCGTGCCCGCCGATTGGCCCGATCCTCGCGGTCTGGTTCCCCCGCCGCCGCAACCAACGCGACCGAAGATGCTCCCCACGAATGAGCCAATTCTGGTTCACACACGTGTCTTCAAAGGGGATGACGGCGATTTCACGACGGCGCTCCAACACTATGCAAGTCAGCGCAATGACGCTCGATTTGGTGGGTGGCAGACCTACTTGGAGAGGAGCGACGATTTCATCCGCTTCTGTTGTCGAATGCATATTTGGGAGATGTTAACTTCCCGAGGGGGGGCCGGCGAAAGTCAAGTGGTTTGGAGGCAGGAGAAAATCCGATAACAGAGAAAGGCGGGGTGAATGGGAAACTTGAGAATTGAGCCGTTGGCGGTTCCCCGCTGCACGAGATATAGGAGATACCGTACCGTGGGTCGCGAAATCAACGTCGTCGCCCTGATCAAAGGCGCGGAACGATACATCTTCCTCTTCGACGACGACAGTCGGGCAGAGATGCTGCGCACTCTGGGCCGTTTTGCGTCGAATCCCGACCTCAGCTTTTCTTGGTACGATGCCGCCGTCTTGAGCCAACGCGTGCGGCAGGAAGCACGTCGGCGGGCCCTGGCAGCGAGGTTCAAGATGTCTCAAGTTACGGACCAGGATGATTCGCCGTGAGCGTTGAGTCCGCAGACGGATTTGGGGCCGATGCGAGCCTCATGCCGACGTCGAATTCCGCCTTCGTGTCCGCCGTCGCCCGCTTCTTACGCTACCTCGCCTCGGAGCGAGGGGCCTCGCCCCTGACGATCAAGAGCTACCGAGAAGACCTGACGGCACTACTGGAATACCTTAGCGAGCTTCCAAGCGGGCCTCTGCCACCCGACCGTATCACGGTGAACGATCTGCGGGGATATGTGGCCGCCATGCACGAGGCCGACTACGCGCCCGGTACCATCGCTCGGCGTTTGGCCTCCCTGCGCAGTTTCTTTCGCTTTGGGATGCGAGAAGGCTGGGTACAAGATAACCCCGCCAAACCCCTGCGTAATCCGCGCAAGCCGCGAAACCTGCCGCACGTGCTGTCAACGGAAGAGATCGGACGGCTGTTACAGGCCCCCCCATCGGTAAATCCGATGGGAATCCGCGATCGTGCTATCCTCGAAACGATGTACTCGGCTGGCCTGCGGATCAGCGAGACGGCGGGTTTGAACGACTCCGATCTGGACCTGGAAGAGGGCATTATTCGGGTCAGGGGTAAAGGCAAGCGGGAACGGTTGGCGCCGCTCGGATCTTATGCGACTCGGGCGGTGCGCCGTTGGCTGCAAGTGCGCCGAATAGATCCTGCCGCTACGGATGGGCTGGAGCGGCCCGTCTTCGTGAACCGGTTCGGTAACCGGCTCACGACGCGGAGCCTTGCCCGAATGCTAGAGAAGTACCTCAAGCAAACCGGCCTCGATCTCCGCACAACTCCGCATACTTTGCGTCACAGCTTTGCAACGCATCTGCTGGATCGGGGTGCGGACATTCGCAGTGTGCAGGAATTGCTCGGCCACAAAAGCCTGGTCACCACGCAGATTTATACCCACGTCAGCACGGCCGGATTGAGAGCCGTTTACGAGAGGGCGCATCCGCGGGCCCGTTGAATCGTTTCTTGGAGCGGCCCAGTCACTTAGCGAACCCCTCTGAGCGTCCAATGATTGCCGGGCCGATACGTCCATGAAAAAAGCCAGCCGGGCGGACGCCCGACCGGCAAATCACGCAAATGCTTGGGTCATCCCAAGCCGCTGATGTACCAGCTTGCATTTGCCCAAGTGGGCGTTACTTCGTGCCCTCGTCGAAAATCCCGTTTCGCAACTCAGGGTCAGGCGTTGGACCGCCTGCTCTACCAGCGAGATAGCCGTCCGGCGTCATGATGTGTTTGTACACCAGCCAGTCGATGTCGTCCCGCAGATAGTCGCCATGACCGTCGCAGTAGAAGGCGACGACCATGCCCGGGTGACGGCTAGAGGGGCGTGAAGTGTTCACTACCGGCGCGTACAAGTCGCGAGGTGCCGAAAGGCATTGGTTGATCTTGGCCGGGCGCATAACGCTTGGGTCACAAACACCCGGCGTTACGTCCCACACGATACCCAGGTCTCGTTCATTGGGCCAACGTGGCTGACCGCCCGAATCGACCGGTTTCCACAAGGTAGCCTGAACGTTCTCGGAAAGGAGAAGGGTGTTCGTCGATCCATCGTGACGGCTGAGGTAATCCAAGGACATGGCCTTTTTAGTGGCGGCCGGATTAAAAGTATTCGGTACCGCTTGATCGAAAAATACGCCGTGCTCCAACCCTTCCCCCGGATATCCCGGAATACCCGCCGACGAATCGGGATCGGGGACCCCGCAATTCACGGCGTAAGCGCACATCGCGGGATTGTCCCGCCTGGGATCGCTTGGACAGGTGAGGAACTTCAGCTCGACGACCGGTTTATTCGCCCAAGTTACAGTTTCGTCCTTCCAAATCCGCTCCAGATCAGCGCGCTCGACATAAGGGAATAGGCTCACCATCCACGTGGCGACGATCGGGTCATCGACGGTTCCATCATTATTTTCGTCGGCATCGAGAATGTAACGATACCCTGGGAACTCTCGGCGTGACGACTCGAAGTTGAGAAACGCGGTTGCAAGCTGCTTCTGATTGTTTAGGCATTGGGCTCGCCGCCCGGCCTCTCGTGCGGCCTGCACAGCTGGCAGCAGGAGCGCGACCAGCATGCCGATGATCGTAATGACCACCAGCAGTTCGACGAGCGTAAAACCTCTCCGGCGCGAACGTCCACGGACCATGGGACTCCTCCTAGACTAGAAAACCAACGCCTTGCCCATTTCTATTTTCTCACCTCCCGTCGAGATTTTCCAGTGGTTTTTCCAAAATTCTCCAGAATCGTCCATCAGGGTTTTGATAAGCTGGCCTCAGAGTCGCCCCCCCAGGATACGATCCCGTTAATCCAGCGGGAAGTTCTCGTCCGTCGTTTGCTTGCGGTAAAGCGGGAGATGACGATAGTACACTTCGAGGATCATACAAGCCAAACTCGTGCAATACAGGCGACCGCCGTGATCCGTCTTATGGCCGTCGGCAAAGAACCAGCTTCCGGTCTCGTGGCCGGCCTTGGCCTGCGAATTGACGAGAAAGTCCCGCATTGCGGAATTCCACTTCTTCCACTCCTCACCTTCCCAGTGACGCATGACTTGCGTGGCGTAGTAGTTGTAGTACATATCGGTTCTTGATGGGCCCTGGTCGCTGAGCCATTTGACCCCGCGTTGCAGGGCCGGGTTGTCTTTGTCCCAACCCATGTACATGCGGCACAGCAGGCCCACTGCCGTAGTCGCTGGGCCCTCGCCGGGATCGGTGTATCCGTAATTGGCGCCCTCGTTGCTTTGAACGGAATCCAGAAATCGCACGGCCTTTTGGATCGTCACGGGAGGGACCTGAAGATAGCCCATGAAACCACTTTTCAACGCCATGAGCTGCCAGCCGACCACAGACATATCGCCTTTTTGACGCGGCTGATAGCGCCAACCACCGCCCACCGGGTCTTGGGCCGAGACGATGAAGTTGAGGGCCTCTTGGGCCGGGGCGCGGAGCACCTTATCCCGGGTCATGGCGTATGCTTCGGTAAGGCAAATCGCTGCGAGGCCATGGGAATACATATTGCCGCCTTTTTCCAAAAAGCTCCCGCCCTCCGGGGAGACCTTCATTCGATTCGTGATCAGGTAGTACAATCCGGCTCGAACGTTTTTCGAGTACTGGCCTTCACGATGGGTTTGGCCTGCACCGAGGAATGGCAACAGCGCCAGGGCCGTGGCCCCACTCCGCGCATCCGGGAGATCGCCGGGGTTACGGCATTGATTGTTGCAGCCCCCGGCTTTGGTGTGATCGAAGCTCCAACCACCGTCCGGCAATTGATGGGCGGCGAGCCATTGGAGCGCCAAAGCTACGGCCTTTTCGCTTCCTTCGTTTCCGCCCGCAGTAGCCACCAGACGTGCTTTTCCGGAGCCGCGGCCAGACATGTCGCTACCCGACAATGCCCCGACGGCAGCCATAAGGTCCGATTGATTGGCGTGCTCCAGGCCGATTGGGCTTAAATCGACTACGGCGGTAGCCGCCGTGGCCTCGTCGAAGGCAGAGATATCTTGGGAGGAATCCACGTTGGACGCCACCTCGATCGGGGAGAGGTCTGTCTCCAGATTGATATCCTCCGGTGCGTCTTGCAGCAAGTCCTCGACCTCTTCTACGGCGTCATTCTCACCGGGCGCCACCACAAGCTGCTGCGTCGTGCTTGCCTTCGGCGCGGGAATAGAGATCATTGCCATGATTAGGAGGACGGCAGCATGGACTACCATGCTCACGAACCAACTGGGTGTCCAATGCAGAATTTCTCCGATGAAACGCCTCAGGCGACTTTTGGGAGGGGCCTCTTGAATCGTCACGCTTGTGCCTGTCGAGGCCGTGGTTGCCGGGGCAGCAGGTTTGGCTGCCACCCCCTTTTCGCCCCGCGGCCTTTGTTTGCTCGCCGCGGCGGCTTTGGCTTTGGCTACGGGCTTAGACGCCGCTTTCGGGACGGGTGCGGCCGTCGGACTTGGCTGACCTGCTTCCGAGGTTTCCGGGGTCGAGTTGTCCAGGCTCTGGGAAGGCTCCTTCGCCGTCTCATCTGAAGACGGGGACTTACCTTCTAGAGGTGCGCCCCTGTTGGCTTCTGCGTCCGGCTGCTCAGGATCGGACGCCTTGGAAACTGGATTACCGGAGTCATTCGCGTTCGGTGCTGGAGGGGTCTGGGACATGAAAACGCTCCAATGACCACTGGCCACAATTTCTCTGTTCAGATTCTCTGTTCCGATCGACAAGCCACAGGCACACAGCAAGTGGGCCATGCGCAACGTGCCCGCGACGGGCTTTCCACCGGCTGGGCGCCCTCCGCGGTTGATGGTAGTGCCGCGCAAAGTCCAATGCAACGCCTCACACCGCCAGGCTACGAAATAGCCGAGCCGATTACTTCATCATGGCCTTAACGAAGTCGGCGAACAAGTGTGCGTACCGCGAACGCTTCTCGTCAGGCCAACAGGGCCTTGCGCAGCACACGACTACGACGGCATTGCTTTGGACGCCACATCCCGGCTGCTGGCGGACACCCGCATAATCGCATTATAAAACAATCTCCGATCATTCGTACAGAGTTTTGTTGGCGTCGCTACCCTGTCTTGCCGCACGCGGCGGGGTAACTTGCAC
>DYLS01000268.1 GCA_020721965.1 Blastopirellula marina
GGCTACAGGCCCACTCTCACGGCGGCGTGCTCCGTCGCTGATGGTTCGTTCCCCACGCGTAGGCGATCGTCTACCACAACCTAGCCTTTAGCCTCGGGATGAGCCAGAGGATCGAAGGATGCGCAACTCCGCGTCAGGGTATTTCTTGAGTGGATTGGGACCGCAGAGGCGTGCCGCCAGCGCGATTCCACCTACCACGACGGCATAGTCTCCGAGACGAGAGGGGCACAACTCATCCGCATCCGTTGCTGATCGCATTTGATCGGCATCGAGGGCCGCGCGGATTCGTGGCATGAGAAAATCACCGCAGGCCTCCATAACGCCTCCACCCAGGATGATGCGTTGCGGATCGAGCAGGTGGCGTACTGATAAACAGGCTGCTCCCAGGAAATGCCCCACCTGTTCCAACACGCGGGTGACGAGCGCATCTTTGGCATCGAGGGCGGCTCGCAAAGCTCGACTTCTGATGACGCTCAAATCCCTGCCCAGCAGTTCGTTGAGTACGGTTGCCTCGCCGCGTGCCACGGCCTCGCGAATCTCGCGTTCCACGGCGGTGCGGCTAGCATAGGCTTCCAGGCATCCTGAATTTCCGCAACCACACTTGGGACCGCCTATTCCCATGACCATGTGTCCAATTTCTCCCGCCGCATAACGGGCACCTCGCCACAGCTTTCGCTTTTGCACGAAACCGCTGCCGATTCCCGTTCCGACAAAGATCCCAAAGAGGCTGTGAGCATGACGGCCCGCTCCCATCCAAGCCTCGCCCAAAGCTCCCAGGTTGCAATCGTTGTCGAGAACGATGGGAACGCCAAATCGCTCACGGAGAAATTCCGTCAATGGGGCTTGGGTCAGAGGCATATTGGGCGTCTTGAGGATTCGACCGTTTTCATAATCGACGACGCCGGGAATACCGACTGCGATTGCCGCGACATCCTGTGCACCCAGGCCAGCCCTTTTTATCGCAGCGCCTACGGCCAACTCAATGGCGTGGAAGACCTCCTTCACATCACCGTCGCGAGGCGTGGAGCAACGACTGCGTCCCACGATCGTACCGCCCGAGGTACCCACAACGGCCATGATTTTTGTGCCACCGACATCCACGGCAACAAAGTTCTCATTCCGATTTCGCAATTTTTTTGGCATGTCGCAACTCCCCATCACCCTAACCTTCGAAAAGCGAGTTCAAAAAGCGACTGAACACCGCGACCGCACACACGCAAATCATCTGTCGGCTCCTGAAAGACCTTCAGAGGCTCGATCCATTTGAAGCAGAGTCTAATCGCTTGTCCACCCAGTGAAGAATGGGACAAGGACAAGTCGTGTGGCACAGGTCTTCCTCTCACGAAGCTGTCGATGACGATACTTGAATGGCTGAAACAACATCACGATCCCAGACAATGACCTCAGTAGTGGGTGGAACGCGGCGAATCACTTCCAACACAAGCTGCTCCGGCAAATCGTGCTTAACATAATGGTGACCGTTCACGGGACTTTGGAGACGTCACGCCGCCTCACCTCCCCCACATTTACAGTGCCTTTGAACAATCGGCGGCTATGGGAGCGTTTTTTTACACTGCTCGTAAAAACCCAGCGTTTTCCGCGCGAATCCAGCCGTGAACGGTTGCACATAATGGCACAAGAGGGCAACCGCACGTGCAAGGATGTCGGGACTCGAACGGCCGGAGAGCAATGCTTCCGGTCCCCGAAAGTTTCTCGGCACGAGTCGTAGCAACGCTTTCTCGCGAGACGCAAAATCAAACAGGCGTGCTAAAGCGCGGTTCTCTCCTGCGTTTCTACCTAACACAAGTTTCGTTTCCTCGCCGATGCGAAAGTGACGGCCGACGGTTAGCAACTGCAGGTCCCGAACGCCGGCCGTGAGGTCGTGATCCACCAAGTCCAAAACCCGTGGCGCCAAGGACTTTTCGGTCAATGCACACCCACCCGCGACGTCAGGCACGAATCGCAGGCCCAACGCCCTGGCCAGAGATATCAAAGGGCGCCGTGATCGGCCTGCGAAATCGAACAGGTAACCGTTCACGGGGAGAGCCGCTCGCAGGGATTCTCCTCACTGCAAAACGGCT
>DYLS01000111.1 GCA_020721965.1 Blastopirellula marina
CCCCACACCATTCGGCTGTTGAAACAACGACTGGCCAATCCCGCGACCCGACCCGATGTGATTCACATCCACGGGCAGTTCAGTCATCTAACGATCCGCGCTGCCCAGCTCGCGCGACGCTGGCGAGTGGCGTATGTTGTCCGGCCTGCGGGCAGCTTCGACGCGGCATGTCTGAAACGCGGCATGGCGTTTTGGAAGCGGGTTTTTGTGCAGCTCTTCCATCGCCGCGATCTTCGTCTTGCCGCAGCGGTACACGTCACCTCGCAGTCGGAGGCAAAACAGATAGCAGAGCTGGTCCCCTCGGCCCGAATCGTCCAAATACCGCACGGCGTCGATCTCCCACCTCCGCGGATCCTAGAAGAACGCGAAAACCTTTTGTGCCATTACCCGCAGTTAAGAAATCGTCGTGTGATTTTGTATCTATCACGCCTTCACGAAATAAAGCGGCCGGAATGGGTGTTAGATGCAGTGCTAAGCCTGCGTCGAACTTATCCCGATCTGGGTTTGATCATGGCTGGTCCAGATGCCGGGATGGAGGCCGCGCTTCGATCTCGGGCCGTGTCGGCCGGTGTGGATGGAGAGGTGATCTTTCCCGGTTTCCTTCAGGGCCGGGATAAGTCGGCTGCCTTTGCGATAGCGGATGTTTTTTGTTTACCTTCACATCACGAGAACTTCGGTGTGGCAGTCGTCGAAGCCCTGGCTTGCGGCGTGCCGGTGGTGGTGACTCCGGGCGTTGCCAGTCATGTGTATGTTGATGCCTCGGGCTGCGGCCTGACGGTGGAGGACAGTATCGAAGCGGTTACCGAAGGCATCCGAAAGATGCTCCAGGCCGACAAAGAAACCTTGGGCCGCCGCGGCCGGGAGTACGTCGAAAAACACCTGTCCTGGCACGCCGTAGCGGAACGGACAGAGCAGATGTACACCGACTGTATGGCAAGAAGTGGAATGGACAATCGGAAAGTCTGAACAGCAAGGCTATGGCTAGCGCAATATCAGAAAAGCCGACTGAAGCGAGGAGTCGGTCCCACGTCCTGCCGATCTCGGTAGTCGTCCCAATCTTGAATGAGGAGGCCAATCTGGCCGATTGCCTGGCCAGCGTCGCCTGGGCAGACGAGGTCTTCGTTGTGGACTCGGGAAGCGTGGACGGCTCGTCGCAGATTGCGGAGTCGCACGGAGCGAAGGTCGTTCAATTCCGTTTTCAGCCGGGGGGCCCGCGGAAAAAGAACTGGGCCTTGGAGAACCTTCCCTTCCGCAACGAATGGGTCCTGCTACTCGACGCCGACGAACGGGTCACCCCGGAGCTGGAGGCGGAAATCGGGCGGGAATTTGCCAAGGGTCCGCCCTGCGACGGTTACTATCTCAACCGCAAATTGATCTTCATGGGACGCTGGCTCAAGCACGGGGGAAATTATCCGAGCTGGAACCTGCGGCTTTTCAAGCACCGGTTGGGACGGTACGAGAAATTGGCTACAGAGGAACTTTCTTCCGCCGGGGATGTTGAAGTCCACGAACATGTGATGCTCACGGGCCGGGCAGGCTTTCTCCGCGAGCCGATGCTGCATCTTGATTACAAGGACCTCTCCCGTTGGATCGATCGTCATAATCGATACTCCACGTGGGACGCGAAGATGAGACTGAATCTGCTCCAGGGTAAAGATGTCTCATCGATTCCTGCGCGGCTTTTTGGGAACCCCGTCGAAAGGAAGCGCTGGCTAAAGAAGGTATGGATTCGCCTGCCGGCCAAACCCCTGCTGCGCTTTTTGTACATGTACGTATTGCGCTTGGGGTTTTTGGACGGCAAGCCGGGCTTCATCTACGCGGTGCTCAAGGCAACTCACGAGTTCCACATCGCCGCGAAATTGTGGGAGATGAAAGAGGTAAGGAAAGAGGACCGGTTATGAATGTTACGAGCACATTCGAAGCTATTTTTAGCGCCGGGATCAGATGTGTTCCCCAATTCCCCCTGCGTAGCACTTGCCTTCTTGAGCCCCGGTGGTTACGCTAGTGGCGACGTATTTGGAACCACAGGTTGTATCTTGTTGAGTAAGGGAGACTCTCATGAAGCGCGTTCTCCAACAGAAGTGGGTGAATTTGGCATTTGGTGTGCTGGTGGCCGCGGGAATCGTGGGCTTCGCCTTGCGATCGGCGGCGGAAAATCAACCGGCGGCGGGCGGCTCGCCGGGTCCAGCCGTTCAATCGGCTCAAGCGGCTCCGTCCCCAGCCGCGCAGCCCGCCCAATCGACAGCGGCAGAGAGTGCGCAGTCCCCAGCTGCCGAGGAGAAGCCCGCCTTCCGGCCACGCCTGCCCATGTACTACGCCAAGGTGGTTGACCAGAAGCAGCGGCAGGCCATCTACGAGATTCAGCGAAAGTATCAGGCCCAGATCGCCGAGTTGGAAAAGCAACTGCAAAAACTGATTGCCCAGCGGGATGCGGAGATCGAAGGGGTGCTCACGCCGGAGCAGCGGGCGGAGGTCGAGAAGTTGCGTCAGGAGGCGGCCGATCGCCGTGCCGCCAAGAGCAGTGCCAAGGCGTCTGCGGGGGAGCCAACCGGTTCGAACTGAGTCGGCGTGCCAGGGAAGCCCGTCGATCAAGCCTTGCAAGCCTCTGTGCCATTTAAGCCGCGTCGATGTCGCCCGCGACGGTGGTTATTGTGCCGCGTCGCGGGTTAGCTTTTGGTCTTCGCGGCGGCTCATTCAATATCACCCGTGAGTGTGCAGGCCCGGCCTATGAAACAACTGGTCCAGAACGTGCGGGACGGGCGGTTGAGCCTGGCCGATGTTCCCGTCCCGAACGTGGGGCGGAAGCAGATTTTGGTGCGAACGGCGGCCTCGCTGATTTCGGCGGGGACGGAGCGGATGGTAGCCCAACTCGCCCGAAAAGGGCTGCTGGGCAAGGCCCGCGCCAGGCCCGATCTGGTGAAAAAGGTCCTGGCCAAGTTGCGGCGGGACGGCTTTTGGGCGACCATGCAAAGCGTCCAGACGCAATTGGATCGCTGGATGCCGTTGGGCTACAGCGCCGCGGGAAGCGTCCTGGCAACCGGCGAAGCGGTCCAGCGTTTCAGCGTGGGACAGGGGGTCGCCTGTGCCGGAGCGGGGGCGGCCAACCACGCCGAATACAACACCGTTCCCGAACTGCTGGCGGCGGCGGTGCCCCCCGGCGTCTCTCCCGAGGCGGCCGCCTACGCCACCGTTGGGGCGATTGCCCTCCAGGGAATCCGCAATGCCGATGTCCGCGTCGGTGAGAGCGTGGCCGTCATCGGCTTGGGATTGCTTGGCCAGTTGGCTGTCCAGCTTTTGCGTGCGGCGGGCTGCCGCGTGGTCGGGCTGGACCCGGTCGATCCGCGACGCAATCTCGCCGCCCAGCACGGTGCCGCATTGGTGCTGCCTCCGGCGG
The DNA here is from genome assembly GCA_020721965.1 of Blastopirellula marina. Classification (GTDB taxonomy): domain Bacteria; phylum Planctomycetota; class Planctomycetia; order Pirellulales; family Thermoguttaceae; genus Thermogutta. Next base: position 3,395 of record DYLS01000111.1, read on the forward strand.
ACGCCGCTGTCGCCGGAATCCTCCAATTCACCCGCGGACTGGGTGTGGACGCCGTGCTGATCACCGCTGCCACGGCGAGCAATGCACCCGTCGAGCTGGCCGCCGAAATCGCCCGCGATCGTGCCCGCGTGGTCATGGTCGGCGTGACCGGCATGAACATCCCACGCAAGCCGTATTACGAAAAGGAGTTGAGCTTCATCGTCTCGCGGTCATACGGGCCGGGACGGTACGATCCCCAATACGAACGCCATGGGCAGGATTATCCGCCGGGCTATGTCCGCTGGACAGAGGGCCGCAACCTGGAGGCTTTCCTCGACCTGGTGGCCGCGGGTGCCGTCCGACCGGAAGCCCTGACCACGCACCGCTTCCCCATCGACCAGGCCGCCGACGCCTTCGAATTGATCCTGCGTGGCAAGGAGCCGTACCTCGGGGTCGTGCTGACGTATCCCGTCGATAAGCCAGCGGAAACCCCCAGCCGCATCGCCATCCCTCCTCGCCGGGGTAGCCCGGGCGTGGACAAAGACCGCTTGGGGATATCGTTCGTAGGCTCCGGGAGCTTTGCGCAGGGCGTCCTCTTGCCAAAGTTGGCGAAGTTGCCTGGCGCCCGGTTTCGGGGGATCGTGACGGCCACCGGGCTGACGGCCAAGACGGTGGGAGAAAAGTTCGGCTTTGCCTGGTGTGCCTCGGACATCGACGAAATCTTGAACGACAGCGAGACCGACGTTGTTTTCATCGTGACCCGCCATGCCCAACACGCCGAAATGATCTGCCGCGGTTTGGCCGCCGGCAAAGCGGTCTTTTGCGAGAAGCCGCTGGCTATCAATTTTGCCCAGCTTGAGCAGGTTTCCCAAACCCTGGAACAATTCCCTGGGCCGCTCATGGTGGGCTTCAACCGTCGATTTGCCCCTTTGGCTAGCGAGATGAAGACGTTCCTGGCGGACCGTGGCCCCCTGCAAATGACCTATCGCGTGAATGCGGGCACGATCCCGGCAGATCACTGGCTGGCCGATCCCGCCGAGGGTGGCCGAATCATCGGCGAGGCCTGCCACTTCGTCGATTTCATGAGCTACCTTGCCGGGGCAAAGCCGGTGTCGGCCACAGCGGCCCCGCTCGATGGTGCCGACCCCCGCAATCAGACCCAGGCGGTCTTCCACTTCGCGGACGGCTCCACGGGTCACCTGCTGTACACCGCGCTAGGCCCCCCCGGCTGGAGCAAGGAACGGATCGAGGCCTTTGCCGGCGGTCGGGCGGCCGTCATCGAGGACTTCCGTAAGCTAGAATGCATCGATGAGTCGGGCCGCGCCCAGCGCCGCCGCCTGTGGAATGCCGACAAGGGACACGGTGCCATGCTCGCTGCCTGGCTGGCCGCGGTACGGGAAGGCCGCCCGCTGATCCCCGCCGAAGACTTACTGGCCGTAACAAAGATTACCGTTACTGCCGCCTGCTTGTAACGGTGTCATCGGACGTGAGATCGACGGTACTGGTTACGGAGACGATGACGAGCGGACGGTACTCCTCCGGTCGAACGGTGAACCGCACAGTCGTCGACGTGCTATAAGATCATCACATCCGATAGTCCAATCGGTCCAAGGTTTGCCAGCGGATATGTCGCGCAGACTGATAATCAAAGAATTGCAATCGGGTGGTATGGACTTGCACGATACGTGATTCAATGCCCCAGGCGTAACAGAGTTGAACGGGAAATGCCAATTGGGGTTCGGACGGAGTGTCACAGCAACACTATCTCGTATCAAGGAGCACGACCTTGAAAATTCTAGTAACGGGTGGGGCGGGGTTCATTGGCTCGCATCTGTGCGACGCGCTGGTGGCCAGCGGGCACAGCGTATTGGCATTGGATGATTTCTCGACCGGGCGGCACGAAAACATCGCGCATTTGGAGGGCCACGCGCTGTTTTCCTTGGTGTCGGCCGACATCGGTGACGAGGCCATCGTGCGAGAATGCGTGGCCGCCGCGGATCGGGTCTTTCACCTCGCCTCGGCCGTGGGGGTGCGGCTGATCGTGGAGCAGCCGGTGCGCACGATCGAGACGATCGTGCACGGCACGTCGATCGTGATGAAGGCGTGCGGGCGGTATCGGCGGCCCGTGCTCATCACGTCCACCTCCGAAGTTTACGGAAAAGCGACCAAGGTGCCCTTCCACGAGGACGACGATCTGGTCATCGGGCCGTCCACGAAACGGCGCTGGGGCTATGCCGTATCGAAGGCGTTGGATGAATTTCTGGCCATGGCGTACTGGCATCATTCACGGATGCCGGTGACCGTGGTACGGCTGTTCAATACGGTTGGTCCGCGACAGACGGGCCAGTATGGGATGGTCCTGCCGCGTTTCGTGCAACAAGCGTTGCGTGGCGAACCGCTGACTGTCTACGGAGATGGTACGCAAACGCGGTGCTTTTGTCATGTAAAAGACGTGGTTTTGGCCCTGGTACGGCTGATGGATTATCCCCAAGCTCGGGGGCAGGTCTTCAATATCGGCAATTCGGAAGAGGTTTCGATTCGCCGGCTGGCGGAACGGGTGATCGAACTGACGGGAAGCGAGTCGCCGATCCGCATGGTGCCTTTCGAGGAGGCTTACGGGCCGGACTTCGAGGACATGCAGCGACGCGTGCCGGATTTGAGCAAGATTCGGCAGGCGATCGGTTACATGCCGCGGTATTCGCTGGACGACATCATCCGGGACATCGTGGCCTACTATTCCGAGCGGATCGGTCGCAAGGTGGGGGGCGTCGAGGCGCGGGCGTTCTGAACGGCGACGCCTCCCGTGGTCGGCATCATGGCAGGGGTTGGAGAAGCGGCTGTCCGAAGTCCGCGACGGCCTTGACCCAGCCCGGCCCGATCAGAACCGGACAATGCACGCGGCAGGATAGCGGCTCCCATGAGGATCCTGTTCTTTTCGCACTATTTTCCGCCCGAGGTGAACGCGCCGGCGAGCCGCACGTACGAACATGCCGTACGATGGGTCCGCGCCGGGCACGATGTTACCGTGATCACGTGCGTGCCCAATTGCCCGAACGGCGTGGTGTACGAGGGTTACCAGAATCGCTTTCGGCGCCAGATCGAGATGCTCGACGAGGTGCGTGTGGTACGGGTATGGACCTATTTGGCGCCCAATGCCGGGACCGTGCGGCGGATCCTCAACTATCTTTCCTACATGCTAAGCGCGGTGTGGGCCGCGTTGTGGATGCCCCGGCCTGATGTCTTGATAGCGACCTCTCCGCAGTTCTTTTGCGGTTGGGCAGGCGTGCTGATCCATTGGTTTCGCGGTGTCCCGTTCGTGCTGGAAATCCGGGACATCTGGCCGGAGTCCATCGAGACGGTTGGTGCCATTCGCATGCGGCCGCTGCTGCGATTCTTGGAATGGCTGGAACGCCGCATGTATCTGGCAGCGGATCACATCGTGGCGGTGGGGGACGGATACAAACGCAAGATCTTGGAGAAGGTAGCTATTTCCGATCGCATCTCTGTGATCACCAACGGCGTCGATCTCGAGAGATTTCCGCTTTTGCCCAGCGACGATGCCCTCCGTGAGAAGTGGCGCGCAACGGGCAAATTCGTATGCACTTACGTAGGGACCATTGGAATGGCCCACGGATTGGAAGTGGTATTGGATGCGGCGGATGGGCTTCGTCAGCGGGGCCGTGACGATATCGTCTTTTGGTTGGTGGGCGACGGAGCGCACCGCGAATCGCTTCAGAGCGAGGCGGAGCGCCGCGGCCTGGCGGAGCGGGTTGTATTCACTGGGCGTCAGAAAAAGGAAGATGTGCCACGCATCCTGGCTTCGTCCGATGCTTGCTTGGTTCACCTCCGCAAGACCTCGCTCTTCGAGACCGTGATCCCATCCAAGATCTTCGAGATGATGGCGATGGGCAAGCCGATCATCATGGGCGTGAATGGGGTGGCGCGGGAAATTACGGCACAGGCCGGCGCGGCGGTCGAGATGGAACCGGAATCGGCGGAGGCATTGTGCGAGGCAACGATGCGTCTGGCCGATGACGCGGCACTGCGACAACGTCTCTCTTCCTCGGCCAGGGATTACGTGGCTGAGCATTACAATCGGGACCGCTTGGCCGCCGATTTTTTGAATCTGCTGCATGAGATGGCCGTCGGTCCCAGCCGCCCGTCCAGGACAATCGCTTCGGAGGCGGGGCAGCCCGAGGCACCTCAAGCGTAGGCCGTGATAGCTGGGCCGGTCTTGCTCCGATCGTAGCGTGGGACGGCTCGGCAACGTCTCCGTTGCAAGGCCAACGGCCGCGCAAGAACGATGCCGTGCCCCACAAGGCGCCGGCCTGTCCGTCATTTTTGCGGGGAGAGGGCGGACGACGAAGGTTCTGAGAGGGCCTTCACTTCGGGAGTAATGGCCGCGCGATCCGAAATCTTTCGCTGGTTTCACACGCTGCGATATTATCGGCCGCGGCAGGTGCTTTTTCGTCTTCGCTCTCTGGCCAGGAGACGGACAGCACCAGCTAGGCTGCGCCGCTTGCTGCGCTTGCCGTGTTTGCAGCCACGCGGCAAGCGACTCCATCTGCTTGGCTTGCCGATACCCTCTGCCGCGTTGGTACGCGGTCCAGAAGAAAGGGAGTTGCGGATTCTGGGCCATGCCGTCAAGGTACCATCCCCCCTGGATTGGCAGAGCCTGCATGGTGCGGCGCCGTCACGGCTTTGGCGATTTCACCTGCATTACCAGGAGTTTCTGCTGAACTGCGAGGATGAGGCCGCCTCAGACGATTTGGACATGGCCTGGCAATTCCTCGACGGGTGGCTCGCACAGTTTGGCAACGCGGGGGCTGGTGTCATCGACGACGTATGGCACCCCTACGTGGTTTCCCGCCGAATTCCGGTTTGGGTCGAGTTGTTGCAGGCCGGTTCGCTGCCGGAAGGCACCGCCTCGCGGATGATGTCTTGTTTGGCTGCCCAAGCCCGCTGGCTGGCTGACAACTTGGAATGGGACGTTTGCGGTAATCATCTGTTGCAAAACCTGCGAGGTCTGGCTGTAGCGGGGGCCTTCTTTTGCGGCGACGAGGCCGACGCATGGCTGCATAGGGTGGGCAGGATATTGCGGGATCAAGTGCGGGAGCAGGTACTCCCGCACGGTGAGCACTTCGAACGCGCTTCCGGCTATCATATCGACATGCTGATGGCCTTGGCGGACATTCGGGCGGCGGGTCACGCAGCGGACGTAGCCTGGGCGGCTGAGTTGGATGAACCGATCGAACGGATGGTCGCATTCTTGCGGCAAATCGTACATCCCGATGGGCAAATACCCCTGTTTGGTGATAGCTCCCTCGATCTTTACCCGACACCCAGGGAAGTGCTGGAAAGAATCGGCCACAATAGCCACGATCTTTCACGGAAAGAGGCGGCTCCGGCTCGGATCGTGGGAGACTATTGGGTCTTTCGTACGCCGGGGGAGTTTTTGATTCTGGATGCCGGACCGGTCGGTCCCGATCACCTCCCGGCCCACGCGCACGCGGATCTACTGAACATCGAGGCCTCGTGGCAAGGCAGCCGCCTGTTCGTCGACGGTGGTGTGGCCACTTACGAAGACTCGCCGGAGCGGGCCTTTTGCCGCGGCACGTCGGTGCACAATGTGCTCGAAATCGACGACCGCAACCAATGCGACGTCTGGTCCCGCTTTCGCATGGGGCGCCGAGGGCGAACGGGGCGGTTGCGATACGGTTCCCAAGGGCCGTTTCATTGGGCCTGGTGTGCCCACAATGCGTACCGCTTTCTCGGCGTGCCCAAAGTCGGGAGACTGATTGTTTGCATCGCTGGGGGACCTTGGATTCTCTTCGATTGGGCCGAGGGACGGCAAGCACATCGATTCGTCGATCGCCTTCGTCTCGGTCCGGATTGGAAAGTTGTAGTATGCCAGGGCAAGCAGGTGATCGTTGGAAATGAATCGCATTCGCTGATCGTCCGTAGCTTCCCCGAGAGCCCGATTCGTGTCGGACCTGCCCGCTACTACCCTCGATTTGGCCAATTGAGCGATGCAACCGAGTTGCTGCAGGAATGCCGCTCGAATCCTCCATTCCACGCCGCTTGGATTGTCTCGCCGCGCGGTGACGAACCTGCCACGCTCTCGTTCCAAGATTCTGTTTTTCGATTGAATTGGCAGGATTCTCAACTCTTGATCAAACTGGCGTAATCCGCGATGGTCGAGAATCCACCTCTTCAGACATCTTTGCTGTGAGGTAACCGTTCACGGGTCGAATCATGCGGAAAAAACGGTGGTGTTTTCACGAGCCGTGTGGCACAAAACGCTGCCGGTAGCCACGATTGCTCACGGGGGCCACGAGACGTTGTGGTCGGCACGGCGTGACACCCCGAATGTTCCGTGAACGGTTACAACCTAGGGACGGATCGAGACCGCGACCTGCCCATCTCTCGAAAACTTCGGGCATCTTGCGGATTTTCGCGGACGGATTGCGAACGCGATTGTCTGCGAGGTTGTCGCGACCGCAGACCGGCTGGCCGAATTGCCAAGATCAGCTCCCAACTCGTCGCAAGTCATTCCCCACTTTCTGTGTTCGCTGGACCGTTTGTCGGCTCGTCGTTGGCGTGTTAACATAGCGGTTACTGGTTCGGCTGTGCGACGAAAGGCCGCGAAACCGAGCATGGTATCGGCGGCTGTCCCCGCACCGAATCCCGTCGGGTTGGTGTCGTAGAATCACAACGTAAAGGCGGATGAAGACCTCCCATGCCGAAGTATCAAGTTCTTTTGATCGACAAACCAGAGGACTGGGTACCCCGTACCAGCGATGACTTGCCGTTGGAAATAGGTGATCGGACCGGGGAGTTAGGAGAGTTTGGCGAGCTTTTCGCCGCGTTGCGCGCTGCCACGCAATTCAATGAGCAGAGTCAAGCACGCAACGAGAAGCGATGGGCGGTGGTCGTCGAGGCGGACTCGGTGGGCAAGATATGGCGTGGTGTTCGTATCTGCACTCCGTTAGAGTATAAAATCGCGGCGATCTGGTGGCCGATGGGCTGGGAGCCGGATTCCTTGCTCGACGTGCCCCGGTGTGTTTGCAAAGCACAGGGGACGATACAACAGGAGATCATGACCTACCGTCGCGCGCTCGCCGTGATGGAGGGGCTAAACCGGCAGGCCATGGATGGCGCGGGGAATATGTGGTATGTGATCCTGGCAGTGGAGCACGAGCCGATATCGAGGACGATCGCCTACGATCCCGCTGGCCTGCAAACATCCACGGAGGTGCGTCGTGTCCATGTCGTCCAACCTATTGGCTCGGCCGGGTTTGGAGATTGCACCCATTGCCCGGCGAAGAGCATGGATTGCACTTGGATGACCGAACCTTGCCCTCCGGCGGTCTGATGTGCGGATGATTATGGATCGTCTTGCGGCGTGGTTATGTGGTTGTGAGAGACCATCTTGTGGTGCCGATGTGCCGCCCCTTTTCGACAGGGATGCCGAATCCTGTTCGGGGAACTTCTGATGAGACGTGAGGGCGGCCCGAAAATTGACACGGCGGTCCGGGAATTGAATTGAGAATGGCATGACACGGATGGCAGATGAGGTTGATCTCTCCAGCGAGCCGCAATGGGGCATGGCCGTCTGGCCGGCTGCCGTGTTCGCGGGACTCGGTTTGGTCGTCCTTTTTGTTGATGTGCCTGTCGCCCTTTGGTTTCGCGATCATAAGTTGCCGGGAATCCTCCGCGACCTCATCCAACTGAGCGAGGCCTTTGCCGATGGTACCGCCGTGGCGGTGATTCTGGCCGGTTTTTACATCCTCGATCGACACCACCGAAGGCACACGCTGCGCCTCATTGCCATGGCCTACGGGAGTGGGCTGATCGCGGACTGTATCAAGCTCCTGATCGCCCGTACCCGCCCGAGAGCGTTCGGCTTTACTGGTGATGTCTGGAGCACGTTTCAAGGGTGGCTGCCACTGGTTGGTAATTCGAGCGGCCAATCGTTCCCTTCCTCGCACGTGGCGGTCGCGGTAGGGCTTGCCTTGGGCATGGCAATGATTTACCCCCATGCCCGCTGGTATTTCGCTGCACTGGCTACGCTGGCGAGCCTACAGCGTTTGCAGAGCGGCGCCCATTTCCCGAGCGACATCTTCTGGGCGGCAGCCGTATCCTGGGCCTTTTGTTGGTGGCTCGGTTCGTGGGACACTCGCCGCAAGACGATCCGTACCACATGATGGCGTGGAGCGGTATTCCTCGCGTCTTTGCATTCAAGCCTGCTTAGACCCTCAGAAAATCGACTTGAATGTGTGGGCCGGTCTCTTGAGCGATGCTATCCATCGAGATGCGGACGAAGTGACCGGCATTTGCGGCCCCACAGTTGACTACAAGTGTGCGGCCCAGCCGCTCGCTACCCCGGGCCTCGTGGATGTGCCCGCAGATCAACAAAGCTGGTTGTTCCTTTTCGACGAAGGATCGCACGGCGTGGCTTCCGCAATGGGCGCCCATCCAATTGCGATCGGCATTCGTGCCGTAAGGAGGGACGTGGGTGACGGCCACCGCCGCGCGGCAGGGACTCACGCACATCGCCCCGGCCGCTAAACGTGCCGCGATATCCTCCTCCGGAAAGCAATACATGTGCGGCTGCCAGGGCGGGATCCCTGAAACACCGAAAAAACCCACCTCTTGCAGACGGCTTCCTCGTCCCGACAGCGATACGCCCAGCGTTTCCAGTGCCCGCTCGACGCCGGCATTGTCGCAATTGCCGGCCACCGCGAAAACGGCGGCGTCCGTCTGCCGTGCTCGCTCCACAATATGCTGCGCATCGGTTGCGGTGCCGAAGTTGGTCAAGTCGCCAGGAAACAGCAGGACGTCGCTGTCTGTCGCCTGCCGTAGGATCATGTCCAGCACGTCTTTTCGATTGTGAAGGTCGCTGATCGCCGTAATAATCATAGGATCGGTCGGAAATAAACTTGGCGGAATTTGGGCGCCTGTTCGGCAGCACGAACAAAATCCGTGGATGACCTGTCGGTATACTGAGCTCTACTCGGGCGGATCATGTGTAGGAGACAGACAAACCTCAAATTATAGTTTCGCCGAGGAATGTGGACGACCCTGCCTTGGGGACGAAGGCACGAGGGAGCGGAACGCAACTTTTCCTGGCGGGGTCCTGGGTCTCATCGTTGGAGTGGCCAGCTTGGGCGGCGGGAGGTCGAAGGGATAGTCTCTTATGAACGGCTTATCGGGAAGACGCGGAATGTCGGCGTTGGACTGGGACGTGCTGTATCGCGAGAGTCTGCCCCCATGGGAAATCGGTTTGGTTTCCCCCGAGCTGACTCGGATCATGAATGAATGGCAGTTCCCCAAGGGCACGGTCCTGGATTTGGGCTGCGGTACCGGTGCCGACGCCATATATTGGGCACAGTGCGGCTACGATGTCACCGCGGTAGATTTTGCCCCCACCGCCATAGAGCGTGCGAGAACTCGCGCACAGAAGACGCGAGTCAATGTCTGCTTTGTGTTGGACGATGCCTTTCGATTCGGAATGCACGCCGGTGTCTTCGATGTGGTGTACGACAGCGGCTTTTATCAATACGTTCGACAGTGGGAGCTAAACCGTCTGCTCGATCTTCTATGGCGCGTTACGAAGCCCGGCTCCGTGTTCATCTGCATTACCAAGACATCCCCTCAATTCTCCGTTACGGAGCTTCCCCCCGTATGCCAGGAGGACATGCAATCCGAGTTAGGACGCCTGTTCGAAGTGACCCAGGTGCGTGAATTCACCTGCGAATCGCAGGTCGTTCGAAAGACGTTTTCCGGCATCTCGGCGGTAATGCGTCGCCCGGAGCCAACGGCTACTGCAAGACCTCGGCGATGACGATGCGGTGGCGATGATTAGGTACCTATGGGGAGTCGGACGGATGTGTTGGTGGGTAACCGTTCACGGTCCCAATAAGACGGCATAGCCGGTGGTTTCACGAGCAGCGAGGGAAAAACGCACTGATCGTAGCCGCCGAGTCCCGAAGCAAGCCACAAGATGTTGGGGTCGCCCCGCCACGACGCCCTCAATGCCCCGTGAGCGGTTACGTTGGTGGAGGATGTCGGGTCCAAGCCTGCCCCTCAACAAAAAGGCCGCCAGGCCTTACGCCGGCGGCGGAAAACGAAGCTTTTGTTCACTCAATAGTTTGAAGCGGTCAAGGCGTAGGTTTTGTCCTCCGGCTGACAATGCCGAGGCACGTGACGTTGGTCAAGAGGTGCCACATGCTGTTCTTGTCCAGCGCCCTGCCGCCGGGCTCGACGCCCTGGCGCGTGATCCAGCGATTGTTCCGCCAGCCACGGCGGGCCAGCTCCTCGACCACCGGTAAGAGCACACCCAGCGACAGGTAGAGGCGGAAGATTTCCCACACTCGGGCTGCCGTCTGGGCGTTGACCACCAGCCGTGGACGGCCACCCGAGCGGTCCACGTCGTAGCCGAGGATCGGCATCCTGCCGGTCCACTTCCCCTTGCGGCGCGTGGCCGCGATCTTGTCCAACCGACCCTCCGGGCGGCAGCGCGCAGCCTGCGCAGTCGAGGATGGGGGCACTCCGGAAGAAGACGATGCCCGCGGTGGCCGTTCCCGGCGGGCGACGTTTCCTCATCAGCGACGTTCACGGAAAGGCCGGCCGCGCGGCCCGATGCTGTTAACCCAAACTTCCTGGACGTATTTTTACGTAAATCATTACTGCGTAACGACTTTC
>DYLS01000112.1 GCA_020721965.1 Blastopirellula marina
CAAAAAGTCTCAGAGATTATTGCAAGTGAATATTATTGGCCGAGAGAGGCATTGTTTCTCCCTGAAGATGAGTGCTGGGTGTTGTTCTGCTTTTGGCGAAGGCAGTTATCGGACGGCTTGGAACTGCCCTCTTGCATTCTGCGGCTGCAAGAGGATTTCAACGTTGAGCTGCCGGAAGGTCTTCTGCTCAGCCTTGCAGGAATGTCATTCGGTGCTTTCTGTAACGAAGTGCTGCGGTTAATACAAGACGTACCGTCTCCTGAATGCTGAGGCGGTGCCCTCCCTGTCGGTCATGATTCGGCGTCCGGTCCGTAACGGTACGCGGTCGGTCAAGTGAGGCGCCGGGAGGCACGCCCAGGGCGGAGCGATGGGCGTGGCGGGGACGTGGTGAATCTCCCTCACCCGGCTCGCGTGCGCTCGCCACCCTCTCCCGACGGGCGAGGGCAAATGACACGCCGTTCTTGTGTGCATCATTTTTGTCTACACCATTTTGCTTGACGGCGGGGCGGCCGACGTAGTCCAATGTACCTTGGTGGACTGCCTCGCGCGACGGACAGACGGCAGCATCGGACGGTGCTCTTCCAGCACCCGGAGCCGTTGAAAGACGCGCCAGCGGGAGCCTCGGGCGTAAGCCCGAGGTGGAGAAATCACTAGTACGTGATGTATCCAGAAATATCGCTCAGGACACCACCACCAGATCACGCTGGTGGTTCCATTCCTAATAACTACCAGCTCACGCCGGCGGCTCGGGGTTTCATTCACCACTGGCTCCATCTGGTGGCGCCGCTCGCGTCGTTTCGAGATGTAGTACGGCGGCAAATGGCAGCAAGCGGCTGCACAGGCCAAGAAGTACGGAAAGCAGTTGCCCAGCGGGGAGAAGGTGCGGTTCGATAGGCAAGTCGGCGCATGGATTTTGGTTGATCAGCAAGAATAAGCGGTTACCAAAATGGCTAAGGGCTTTCATGTTGCAACGAAGTACATTAACGTTCTGCTGTGGTTGGCCCTGGCACTGACGCTCGCATCGCTCCAGATTTGGGATTGCCGCCACCGACACGAGCAGTTTCGTGAAGAGCAGGAGCTAATAGAAAAGGCGAAAAGCATGCTTCGCAACGAAGACCAGTACCGTCGTGAAGTCGAGCGAGCGAAGGAACTGTTGGAACGCCGGGAGCGTCAAGAGGCGATTGTCAAGCTCGAGAGGGCAATAGCTCACGCACGAGAGCAAGGGCTTATTCCTGTGAAGCATTCGAACCAACCTTTCTTCCCCAGCGAGGGCGAGATACTACTTATGAAGCTCTATCATGAAGACGGAACAGAGGGCCACGTGCTTAAGCACAGGATGGCGTTCCAGCGGTACTTTGAGTCGGCTTATCCGGATTTCCGTATGGGCTATTTCGACCTGGAACGCCAATGGCGGGAGCTTCGAAAGCGTTCCTCTTGCCCGTCGAACACAGAGGAGTAACCGCAAGTCCCGACGTATGCGTGGCGTCCTCCCATGCGCCAGCCCCATATGGTACCCCATGAGCACCGATCGTCGGGAGCCTTCGGGCGAGTGGGGCGATCCATCAGCACAGTCTTTTGCCAGGCCGTGCTCGCAGGGTACCTTCCGGCTACTGATGAGACGGAACAAAGATTGCCCAAGACATGTCGCAAGTACAATCCTCTTGTTGACAGCCCCGATTGTGCAGGTTGAACTCCGCGACGCCAGACGATTCGGATAGATTTGGCACAGGTCCTGACCGCTGAGGGACGAGAGTCGCCTGGGTGCCCGGTGGGGGCTATAATCCTGTGCGATCGGACAAAGAACCGAGCTGGTAGAATCCGGCTATCGGCCGGGTTCGACGCCTTATCTGAACCTGATGTGAAAGGTTGCCTCAGGTGCGATCTAAGACTTGCTTGGCCGTCGCGATCTGGGTGGCAGGGATCGGCGTTGCCGAGGCCGATTGGCCTACTCTGCATCGTGACAACCAACGATCCGCCTGCACGGGCGAGAGCGTCGTTGGGCCGTATGAACGCAAGTGGTATCGGAGCTTTGTCGAGGAGATGATCGGCCCACGCGTCGAGCCGATTGTGGCCGAGGGATTGTGTTTCGTCGGCACGTATGCAGGCAACGTGTATGCGCTGGATATCGATGACGGCAGCACGGTATGGCGATTCGCGGCGGGCGGGGCCGTGGGACATTCCCCCTGCTACGATTCCGGGCGGCTGTATGTGGCAATCGAAGAGTCCTTCGACCGCGGGCGATTGATTTGTTTGGACGCCAAGACGGGCGAGGTGCGGTGGCAGTTTTCCGCGCCGGCCGGTATTTGGGCCTCGCCCGTCTGTGATGGGAGCCAGGTTTACGTGGGCGATCGGGAGGGAGGCTTTCACGCTTTGGATGCCGTGACCGGCCAGCCGCGATGGACATTCCGCACGGGCTACATGATCCTGAAGCCTGCATCCATCGCCCCCGACGGTCAGATCGTCGTTGGCTCCGAAGACATGCATGTCTATTGCCTCAGTCCCGACGGACAGTTGCTCTGGCAATCGGCGCAGCTTGACGGCCTCTCCCTCCGCGACCAGGCCCCCACGATCTGGCGCGGACTCGTGGTTGTACGAACCAACCCCGCAGCGTCGTTTCACGAGGCGCTGTTTGCAGGCCGACAACTGCTTCGCGAGGTCCACCAGCGTTTACCCCTCGATCCCCAGGAGGATCGACCGGTGGCCGAGTCGAAGAATTATCTTTGGTTCCGTCGCACCGAGCGGCGCGAGCGCGCGGAATTCGAGGCCATGCGAGACTACCTGCGCCAACACCCCTGGCTGCGAACCTGGTTCACCCTGCGACTGAGCGACGGCACGGAGCCGTGGATCACAAGCGTTTGGTTCACGTCGGGCATGCACAATCCGCCGTCGGCGCCCACTTTTCATCCGCAAACGGGTGAACTTTACACGATCATCCCAACGGCAATCGGCGTATATTGCTCGGGCGTGAGCCAACTGGGAATCGGCATCGGCCGCGTCGATCCGCAAACCGGCTATGTGACCAACATCGCCCACGCCCTAGGGGATCGTGAACCGGGGTACTTCGCCGGCATGCCCATGATCGCCGATGAAACCTCCAGCCTCAGCCTGATGGGCCAGTTCCTGCTCGTGACGCACATGGGCGCGGTCGGTGGGGTCGATCTGACCACGCGGAGCATCCGCCATGTTTTTGGGCGCCGCGATACCTATGGTGGATTGTTCGGCCCTGGGGCCGCGCCAGGAGGCTTTGAAGGCTCGCGCCGCTTGGCCGCCGAGGGGTATGTGCAAAATGCCATCAACGAGTGGCACGGGCCGGACCGCTCCGTGGTGGCAATTTCCGATCAGCGGCTCTTCTGGGTGGTGGGGGGATGCGTGGTCTGCGTTGCCGGGCCGGATGTTCCCTCCACGAAAACGGGTGGCAATCGCCCGCCGGAACCGTGGAAATGGCCCTTTGCAAGGCGGATCGAAGGTGGCAACCTCACCGCTCCCTTGGGCAAACCGGACCCGCAAGTTCCGGTGCCGACATTCACTCGCGGTGAGCTGGAACCCTATCTCCGCGAGCCGCCACCCAAGGCCACTCCATCCGTGAATTCGGACGAATTGGCCGGTGCGGTTCAACGCCGTCTGGATGCCCAGGCGAACGAATTGATCACCGGCTGGCCCTGGGCCCCGCTGGTGATCGAGCTGGGTATCGCCGGTGAGGAAATCCACTTCCGGCGAGCGAGCGAGACAGTGCAGGTGCTCTCCTTGGCCCTGCCATTTCTCTTTCCCGAAACGAGGAGCCGGGCCGTCGCCTTGCTGGACAGCTTGTTCGATGCGGGCCGACCGCTCAACAACACCGCTCTTGGATCCGACGCGCAACGGCGAGAATACTACAAACTGCCGGAGTCGCTCGCGCAGCGGGCGGAAGCCAAGGACGGGCGGTTCGAGGCCGAGCTGGGCGATCTGTATGCGGTATGGGCATACGCGCACTATGCCGACCGCTGGGATAAGGTGCTGCGCTTAGCGCCATTGTTCCGCGAACGATTCCGTACGCAAATAGCGGCTGCGCAACACGCACAATTCGATGCCGAAGCCGACGGAGGCCGTGCCGTCGAGCGGCTCAATCGCGACATGGCCGGCCTGATTGGTTATATCCGCATCATGCGACATGCCGGTGACAATCAGGCGGCGCAGTTTGCTCTCGCCTCCTTGGCCCAGCTTGCGTCTCAGCGTGTGGGATTCGAGCTGAGCGATCCCCGTTTGCAAGGGCCACGAAGCCACCACGCCTGGGTGCCGCGGTATGTGGGCTTGGTTCCCGAAACCGGCCAGTTGCTGGGCGACTATGCAGCCACCGCCCTGAGGGAGAATCTCGATGCCCTGGACCGCGAGTTGAAGGTGTGGCATCAAGCCTGGGGTGAGCGACTCATCGGCGGTGAGAACTTCACGAATTCGCCCAATCTGGCGAGAGGAATCTTCGCGGCCCTGGCCGAGGGAGGATCGCGTTCGCCTGATGACCTGGCCCGGCGACTCGATCAGCCCTGGTGTCGCGCCGATTTGTACTACATCGAGAAGCTCACCGCCGTGTTGCAGGCGCAGCAGCGGGCCAAGTAGCTGGTCGCATTCTCTGCCCAGTGCCTCTCTTCCATCCCGATAGTGTCACCCCAGTCGTCGTCGGCGGCGCCTCGGCAACGGCAATGGGTTCTCCCTGCCGCCGATGATCAATCCAAAGACCCGTAAGCCGTTTGTCACGCACGGTATTGCAGCAGCGACGAACGCCCGCCTACACAATTCTGTACTACAGCGCGAGGTTGTTTGCTCGGCTCGACATTGTGTGGTAATGGGACATAACGCCTTGCAATCAACTATGCTGCGCCCATCATGCAATCAGGCGGACATTGCCCTGAACGACGACCCCTGGCGGTTTGTAGAAAGGGAAAGAAGATTTCCACGAAGGGTAGGAAGGTTCACGAAGGACGCTTCTTCGTGCGTGCTGCCCCATCCTTGGTGTCCCTGCATGTCTTTGGTGGATCGACGGCACAGATAACGCTCTTCCAGCGTCCCACGCGGCTGAAAGAATCGCCAGCACGAGCATCGGGGCTGATCTGTCACCACCAGCTTACGCTGGTGGCTCGGGTGTGGAATCCCGAGCCTCGGGCGTAAGCCCGAGGTGGAGACACCACAAAAACTTAATGTGCCCAGAAATAGCGCTGACTACTCCACCACCAGCTTACGCTGGTGGCTCGCCATTTCATTCACCACCAGCTTACGCTGGTGGTTTGAGGCCCGCGGAATCTTGCATCACCAGTTCCGTTTGCTTACAACCAGTCCTGTGTGGGAAACAAATTTCGATCTATTCAACCGCGAGGTGAGTCATGGGCATCAAGGAAATACTCACCAAACCGCTCTTTGGGCCGAATCCAAACGACATCAAATGACACGAGCCACCCTTAATGTGGTTGCACTTGCGGCGTGACCTCGTTCCGCGACTGCTCCACTCGGCGGTCAGTTGCCTGCCCTGGCCAAAGACAATGACATTGTCGTCTGGAATTTCGAGAGCCATACCGAGGCGGCGCGACTTCGCGGCCTCGTTCTGCCGGTCACGCACATCGCCGTCACCCCCGACGGCCACCGCGTCGCCGCTGCCAGCAGTTGGAACGGCACGTTCTTCTTATGGGAACCCAAGTTCTAGGGAGATCCGGGGAATCTCGTTTGCTTGCGGGGTCCATCCGATGGTCACGGCTTCGGCGTTCTCACCCCTTGGGTACCTCGGATGGTGCCGTGATGGTTTCTCCACGAGGAGTGGCAGCCAACGGTGCCCCGACCTTCATCGAGACGAAGCGGCACGATCGTATCGGTGTCGCGCTGGAGCGGGCCCCGACGCAGGGAAGTTCTTCTGGTACGGCGCGACGTTCGGGAGGCGCAGTTCGATAATCATGCCGGAGAAAAAGTCCCGGGCTTGGTCCCTTCGCTGGGGGCCGCGGCGAGGAAGTAGCCGGGGCACTTTGTGAGCAAGACGGCAACCGGAACAGGGTGCTGCTCATAGGGTGCCCTGCATCCCCCCCTGGCGATTGCTCCAATGCCGATGGAGACATTTGCGAAGGACACGGGGGATTTTCGCACCCCAAGACCGCCAAGACCAGAAAACCACGCTGGCGGCAGCTTCGAGAGGGGGTGAACTCCAGCGTCGCCGCTGCTTGACACCCGATGGGGGGACTGGTATGCTAATCGGATTGCCTGGGCAAGGTTTCGTCGCCGTCATTTGCCGCCGGCGTCAGATCGTCCCCGTGGGTTGGGCGCGGTTTGGCGGAAGGGGTACAATATTGTCTTTAGGACCGGCCGAAGCGTGTTCGGAGATGCGGTGGCCTTCCGCGCTCGGGCACGTTGTAGGTCGGTTTGTGTCTTTATTTCACAGCGTGTCAACCGTGCCTCGGTCGGGAACGGAAGGATTGGACGGATCGACGATGAACCCTGACGAACTGCTCAGGATCGTGGACGTCATCCATCGCGACAAAAGCATCGATAAGGAAGTGATCTTCCAGAGTATCGAGGCGGCTTTGGTCTCGGTGGCGCGAAAGCGATTCGGCGAAGACGAAAACATCACCATCTCCATCGATCGCCGGGACGGGACGATTACGGGCTACCGAGGTGATGAGCTGCTCGATCCCGCCCAATTGGCCGCGCGTATCGGCGCCCAGGCCGCAAAACAAGTGATCATTCAAAAGATTCGCGAGGCCGAGCGCGACGCCCTGTTCGACGAGTACAGCGATCAAATCAACCAACTGGTCTCGGGTACGGTTCAAAAGGTGGAAGCGCGGGCGGTGATCGTGGCCCTTCCCGGCGTCGAGGCCATCCTCCCTCGCAGCGAGCAGATCCCGGGCGAGTCGTACCAGCCCGGCGGTCGCGTCCGCGCAGTGGTGGCCGAGGTCTCCAAGCAGGGTATTCGCCTCCGCGTCGTTCTCAGCCGCACCCGGATCAGCTTCGTTGCCCGCCTGTTTGAACAGGAAATCCCGGAGGTCGCTGAGGGTGTGATCGAGATCAAGTCCATTGCCCGCGAGCCGGGCTACCGGGCCAAGGTCGGTGTGAGCAGCGCCGATAGCCGCGTGGATTGCGTCGGGGCCTGTGTCGGCGTCCGCGGCAATCGGATTCGCAATATCGTGGAAGAGTTGGCGGGCGAGCGCATCGACATCGTGCGTTGGGACGACGATCTTTTGGTGCTCATCCCCAACGCCCTACAGCCGGCCAAGGTCGAGGAGGTCATCCTGTGCCAGATGATGGGCCGCGCGATCGTCTTGGTGCCGGAAGACCAGCTATCGCTGGCCATCGGGAAGTGGGGGCACAACGTCCGCCTAGCCAGCAAGCTCGTCGGCTGGGACATCGAAATCATGACCCGGCCCGAGCTGGATGAACAGCTCGAGCAGGCGCTGATGGGCTTTGCTTCGCTGGAGGGAGTCTCCGAGGAGTTGGCGGATCGGTTGGTCAGCGAAGGATTCCTTTCCTACGAGGATCTTTCCGTGATCGAGCCGGAGGATTTGATGGAGATGAGCGGTCTGACCATAGAGCAGGTCAACCATATCATCGAGCAGGCAGAGGCCAAGGCGGAGGAGGCGGCGCAAGTCGCGGCGGAAGAGCGTCGCAGGCAGCGCCAGCGAGAGCGGGAGGCGGCCGCGGCGGCGGCAGAAGGCGAGACCTCGCCCACGCCCCCCTTGGATTTCGCCGATTCTTCTCCCCCCGAAAGCCCGGACGCCGCCGTCACCCAAAACGAGGAAGAAGGGGGAGAACGCGAAGATATCGCGACCTCAGAATCCAATCCCGGGTCGCCGGAATCCGGAGCGGGGGGGCCAACCTCCGCCACCACCGTAAAGGACATGCCCGACCAGACGTGACCAAACGCCGATATTAGTTCCGGGAGGCTTGGGGCAGTTGCCTTCAGCCGGGGCTTTCGTTTTGCGGTGCATGTCCGTCGCGGCGGAGCGTTGATGCCACTTACTGGAGTTTTGCAAAGTGCTCGATCCCCCTCACAGGGTGAAGGCGACAAATAGAAGTGCTGGGCAGTTCAGGAAAACAAGGAAATGCGTTTTTGTGGGAAACTGCCTTCGCCCTACTGTCTTCCGAGGGTAGGAAAGAGCTTGTGAACCCAAGCCGCAAACGTCCAGTGCTGATTCGCGCGGTCATGACGGATGGCGTCCGATCGCAGGGGAAGCATGAAGGAGCGTGAGATGGTTTGAGCGTGGAGGTCATTGCAGGGTTCCACGAGCGGGAATCGTGGAAATCCGGAGGGAAATTTGTGGCGATACGTATATACGCTTTGGCAAAAGAACTGAAGCTCGAAACGAAGTCGTTGCTGGAAGTCTGCAAAGAGCTTCAGATGAGCGACAAGTCATCCGGCTTGGCGAGCTTGTCGGACGAGGAAGCCGCTCGTATTCGCGATTACATCAAGCAACCGAAGGGCCGCGCGACGCGGGCGTCGAGCGGTACCGGAGGCATTGCAGATTCAGGCTTGGCGCGGCCGATCCGTCGCGAAGATTATGTCCCGCCCGCCGGCGCTACGGCGACCAAAGTCCCCATCCTGGATCGCAAGCCCGACCGTCTCCCTCCCCCACCGGCTCGTGAAACAGGGCGTGCGGCGCCGCGTGAGAGTACGGGGCAAGAGGTTGCCGTAGAGCTTTCGCAGCCCTCCCTATCCTCCCCTGCCGCAGGGTCGGTTGAAAGCTCCGTAACCACGACCTCCGAGGTCTCCCAACTGGCCGCTGTAACCGCAGAACCGCGCGTCGAGGTCGCGGCGCCACCGGAGCCTGAAACTCCAATCCAGTCGGAAGCGCCGGGCGAGTCCAAGGGCGAACAGCCGGAAGCGGAATCGGCCGTCGCTCAAGAGGGTGCGATTGCCGCCGATGTCAGCAGCGATTCCGTGGCTGCTGAACAGGGGGGTGTTTCAGCGGAAGGTGTTGAGCCGCCCGCCCCGATCGCTATCCCAACGGAAGAGTCGGAAGTCGCCAGCGAGGTCGCGGTTGTCGAGGATCATGTGTCCTCGCCGATGAGCGAGATCGCCGAGGACAAGGCCGAGCCCCCGGAGGCCCCGCAGGTCGCCCCGCCCAGCG
The DNA here is from genome assembly GCA_020721965.1 of Blastopirellula marina. Taxonomy (GTDB): domain Bacteria; phylum Planctomycetota; class Planctomycetia; order Pirellulales; family Thermoguttaceae; genus Thermogutta. Next base: position 9,075 of record DYLS01000112.1, read on the forward strand.
TGCCACATGAGCCGTCGTTTGGGGGGGAGATTCTACGGCCGTCGTCGGGAAAGCCGATACCGGTCCTCCGTTCGCGTCGGACAGCGGCGGGGCAATCTGGCAAGGAGAGGTTGAAGCCCAGACCAGATCGTCCTGCGCCGCGATTGGCACGCATGGCGCCGATCCCTCAGCCGGTTGCCCCAGCCAAATCCACGGAGCCGCCCCCGCAGAAGCCCGACATGCGGCTACCGCTCGAGGCCTTGCGAGCCTCCAAATTGGGGGCCAAGCCGCTGGCCGAACACTTGATGCGACAGCAGGAGGAGAAGCGAAAGGGCGGCAAGGGCAAGGCCAAGGAAAAGGTTCGGGAAGAGGTCGACGTCGTCGCCCCCGGGTTGCCGCGCGACCGCGGCCGCCGCGGCAAAGCAAGCGAGGACTTGGAAGAACGCAAAGCCGCACCTCCGGCGAAGCTGAAAAAGAAGCGCACCACCGTCGATGTCAAGGAAGACATCGAGGAAGAAAGCGTCCCCATCCGCCCCACCCGGTTGCGACGCACACGAAGCGTCTCGACCGCCGCACCCCGGAAGAGCAGCGTGGTCTTAGAACTTCCTTGTACCGTACGTTCTTTTGCAGAGTCCTTTGGGCTTCCCTCGCAGAAGGTGTTGGCCAAGCTGTTCGAGATGGGGACTATGGCCAACATCAATGCATCCCTCGATCAGGCGACGGCGGAACTCCTGGCCGTGGAGCTGGGGCTGGAAGTCGTCTTTCGCACCCAGACCGACCCCGAAAGCGAGGTCGATGCCATCTGGAATCGCCCCGATGACGAGGCATCCCTTCAGCCTCGCCCCCCGGTCATTACATTCCTCGGCCACGTGGACCACGGGAAGACTTCGCTCCTCGACAAAATCCTCGGTTTGGATGTCGCATCGGGCGAGAAAGGCGGTATTACACAACACATTCGTGCCTATCGCGTAGAAAAGGAAGGCAAAGCCATCGCCTTTGTGGACACGCCAGGCCACGAAGCCTTCACGGCAATGCGGGCGCGGGGTGCCAATTGCACCGATTTTGTGGTCCTGGTCGTGGCAGCCGACGACGGCGTCATGCCGCAAACCGAAGAGGCCATCAGTCATGCCAAAGCCGCGGAGGTCCCCGTGGTTGTGGCCATCAACAAGGTCGATCTCCCCGGCGCAAGCCCCGAACGCGTGATGCAGCAATTGACCGGGCTGGGACTGGTGCCCAGCGAGTGGGGGGGCGACATCGAGGTCATCCGGACCAGCGCCTTTACCGGGGAAGGCATCCCGCAATTGCTCGATACCCTGCTCATGCTGGCGGAACTGCACGAGCTGAAGGCCAATTTCGATCGTCCAGCCTGCGGGACATGTTTGGAGGCCGAATTGGAGCCGGGGCGAGGACCCGTCGCCAAGGTCCTGGTCCAAAAAGGCACCTTATGCCCCGGGGACATCCTGGTGTGCGGAACCGCCCACGGTCGCGTCAAGGCCCTGTACGATACGCTCGATGCTCGCAAGCGGTGGCATGAAGCGGGCCCATCCACGCCGGTGGACCTGGTGGGCTTGGACAGCGTCCCGGAGGCGGGTAGCCGGTTGGTCGTGGTCTCGGACATTGCCCAGGCTCGCCGCATCGCCGAGCACCGCGTGGAACAGATGCGACGCCGCGATTTGATGCCGGCTCGCACCCACGTGACCTTGGAAAACCTCTTCGAACAGATCTCGCAATCGCAGGAAAAGAAGACCCTGAACATTCTCTTGCGGGCCGATACCCGCGGCTCCATCGAGGCCATCCTGAAAGAGATCACTAAGATCGAACACCCCGAGGTGCAGATCAAAGTGGTTCAATCCCTGGTGGGCGGCATCACGGCAGCCGACATCCATCTGGCGGATGTCTCGGATGGGATCGTCATTGGATTCAATGTCGTCCCAGACGAAGAGGCGAGGCAACTTGCCGAGCAGCTCAAGGTCGAGATCCGTCGCTACGACATCATCTACCAGCTTGCCGAAGAATTGAAAGCCGCTTTGGAAGGGATGCTCCGGCCGGAAAAACGGGAAGTCGACCTTGGCCGGGCACTGATCCAGCGGGTCTTCCATATCAGTCGCGTGGGAAGCGTGGCGGGCTGCCGGGTGCTCGCCGGCAACATCACCCGCGACGCCCGACTGCGCGTCATTCGCCAAAGTCGCGTCATCGGCGACTATCCCATCGAATCGCTGCGGCGAGAAAAGGATGACGTCCGCGAGGTGCGGGAGGGCATGGAGTGCGGTATCAAGTTGGCAGGCTTCGACGACGTTAAAGAAGGAGACTTGCTGGAGGCGTACCGCATCCAGGAATTCAAACGGACGCTGGAAGATGCCCTGCAAAGCGTGTAAAGCCCCGGAGCGGCCCGGCTGGGATCGATCCGGCATGGCTGACCGATATATGGGGGGCATGGTCATAATGCCAATAAGCGGATTCCTATGATCTGGACTTTTGCAAACTGTTCGCTCTCCCTCTGAGAGAGTGCCACAGGCTGAAACTCTGGGTAATTCAGAAAAACAGGGAAGGCTATTCTCGCAGCAAACGGCCGTCCTTCTTCAATTCCGCGAGGGGAGAGCGGAGCTTGTGAACCGAATTTGCAAAAGTCCCGTATTGTGTTTTCCGTGCCGAGGCGACCGACTTTTCTCGCCGACGGCTTTTCGTTTGGATGGGAATAGGACACCATGACGTCACGACGCGCATTGAAACTTGCCGAAGCCGTGCGCCAGGTGGTCAGTGCCACGATTTTGTTCGAGGTCAAAGACCCTCGCGTCTCGCAAGTTACCGTGACTTTTGTCGAAGTCGCCGATGATTTGCGGACGGCGAAGGTTCATGTCTCCGTGATGGGGGACGAAAATCGACAGCGATTGGCCCTGTTCGGACTACAGAGCGCGGCGGGATTCCTCCAGGCCCGCTGCGCCAAAAAGATCGAAACCCGATTCACGCCCCGATTGCGATTTGTCTTGGACCAGGGGGTCAAGCGATCGATCGAGATCACGCAAATCCTCTCGGAGGTGCTGCCGTCCGACTCCACGGCATCGGATGGGGAAGCAACCGACGAGCGAGAGGGCGACGATCGGGAGGGAATGGGCACGCAGTCGTCTGCCGCGGAAACGCCAGGCAACCAGAGGCCTCCGGCAAGTTCGCCTCCCACCCAGTAAACCGCCGGGTATTCCCAAACGGAGCATTCGCCTCGACGCCGTCCTTTTTTGTCTTGCTTGACAGGTCGCCCATGAGCCCTCCTAGTAGAGTCCCTCAGTTCACGCGATTGCAACAGTTACTTGCCAAGCGATACCAGTCCGATCAGCCGACGGAAAAGAGAGAGACCGTCCTAGAACACCTGATGTTCGCTGCATTGCTGGAGAACGCGCCTCACGTCGCAGCAAACGAGGCCTTTCGCCGGTTACGTAGCGAATTTTTCGATTGGAACGAGGTTCGGGTAAGCACGGTCCGGGACCTTATGGAGGTGGCGGCGCAGTTGCCGGATCCGCTGTCCGCCGCGATGCGAGTCAAGCAACCACTTCAGTCCCTGTTCGAAAGCAGCTACTCCTTCGATATCGAGGATTTGCGAAAGCTGACCATGAATCAGGCGATCGAGCGGCTGGACAAGATCAAAGGGATCACTCCCTTTATGCGATCGTACGTGGTGCAACAGGCCCTGGGTGGTCATGCCATCCCGCTCGACGACGCTACGCTGACGATCCTTTTCGCGGCCGGGTTGGCGGATGAGAAGGAACTGGAGTCGCGAACGGTGGCAGGTCTAGAGCGTGCGATCCCGAAGACTAAGGGCATTTCCTTCGCCAACATGCTGCACGATTGGGCAGCGGCGTTCTGGGCGAATCGCGCCGACGCCACGGTAGGAAACATTCTCAAGGAATTCAACCGGTCGTGGCGTGAGCGATTGGAGGCTAGGGAACGGCAACTCACCCAGGCGGCCTCTGCCGAAGCATCGCCAGCGGAAGTTGCCACGGCCGCCGTCGATTCCCCGCCAAACACCTCCCCGCCACCCGCACCGGGAAAACGGCGCGGCCGCAAACCACGTACCATAATCGCTGCCGAGCCGCCGCCCCCAAAAGCCGAAATAACGACAACGCAGCAGCAGGAGCCGACGGCCTCTCAACCTGAACCCGAACCCCAAGAGTCCGATCAAGGCCGACCCAGGCCGAAATTGGAGGCCCGGTCTGCAAGGCCGCGATCCACCACCGGAACCCCTTCGAAGAAATCTGTTCGTCAGCCACCGCAAAAGCGAGGCGGCAAGACTCCACTGCCGGAAACCGGCCAGCGGCCCTCGAAGTCACAGCGCAACGAAGCCCGCAAATCCGCTCGGCGTAAACCGCGCTAGCAGACCCATCAGCGAATCGCTTTCCACGCTTGGCCCGTTTTGCGCCCCCCGCGCATCGCTCACATAAGGCGTTCGCTGAGCGGGCTGGGAAAGCTCCGCAACTCCACGCAGTCACGCGTGCCCCGCGACTGCGTTCGCACTATAATCATCTTGCCCCACGAAGCAGGGGCAATGCGGTCGTTCCCAAGCCCGATTCGTATTTGCCGGGCTACATTCTGCTCGCAAGGGAGGATTTGCCATGCTTAGAACCAGCATTCTGATGGCGATTGCAGCGACGATGTTGGTCGGTTTGGGATGTTCCCGCGTGCGATCCACCGCACCGATGGGAACCGCGCCGGTGGCTCTCGTTCCCGAGGAATGGGACGGGACCTGGCACTCGCCCGGAACAGGGGGATTCATATCGGTCAAGGTCAGGGATGCCGCTCGCGGGGAGCTGGAAGTCGCCTCGGTTGGGAGCGAGGAGCACGATAAATTTGTGCTGCAAACGCTCGCGGTATACGTCCGCCAATCGGGCGACTGGACGTTCTTCTCGGTCGCAGCCCGCGATTTGGCC
>DYLS01000269.1 GCA_020721965.1 Blastopirellula marina
CGAATCTTGAAACGCGAATCTCGCCCGGAAGGCCAGGGTCTCAACTCGTGCAAAGATGTGCCTACTCTTTTAGAGAGGGTGCCCGTTCACGGGTGGAATCATGCGGAAAACGTGGTGTTTTTTCGAGCCGTATGGCAAAAGAGATCGGCTCGTAGCCGCCGGTTGCTGACGCCAAACTCACCCACCGAACTAGGGGGATGCTAATTGCAAGTGATTGCACAATGATGTTTTGCGTCACTTGAGCACCCTGATTTCCCCGCCGTTTTCTGTGTACGAGGCGTATCACGCAACTCAGAGCAGAACAAGAACTTACGCAAAACCATTGCATGACTACGGTATGCAGCACCAATCAACCTGAAGTTGTTCCCCAGCAATGATTTACGTAAGAATACGTCCAGGAACTTTGGCCTAATCCTTGACAGACTCCGTCGGCTCGCAAAACCAACGGGCGGCTTCGACCCGGACGAATCGGCTCAACGCCATTGGATTCGGCCCGGCACATAGCGGTAACATTCGTCATCTGGCCCGTCCCGCGGCCAAAGCCTGCCACAATCCTGTGCGAGGAGACGATGGCGTGAAACGGGTGGCTTGGAACCGTCACAAACTCCGGAAATAGCGAAGATCGGTACCAGTTCCCTAGGGACGCCTTCTCGAACCACCCCTGGCAATTTCGCAAACGGGCAAACGTCCTTTTCTATCGGCTGGCCACCCAAATCGGCCTATTCCTGCACCCAAGACCGAAGAAGATCCTCCCCCGCGGCTACTTGCACACAGCGTGAACTCCAACAGTTCGAGTACCTTGACGCCCGCATCGCGTAGCTTAGAATTCGGGAATGTTGCAGGTTCTACCTGAACTGCTCCCAGGATCGCTGAATCTGTCGGCCGAAGGCTGGCAGAACGGGGGAACCAATCCTTTTGGGGCGAATCTGGCATAGCCGGAGGGGGTAACCTCGACTCCCAGCCCGTCAGCTAACCCCGTAAGCGTTTCGAGGAAGTCGATGGGACCGAGCGATTGTTCGCCGGCAGTCCATCTTCAGCCCGGCGGTCGGGCGGCCTCGCGCGGATGCAGGCAGGAGGTTAGAGATTGCGCCCATGCTGGTCCATCGCAAGCGGCCGCGTGATGTCCATTGGTATCACGCCGGGGCGATGCTGTTCGGTAATTGGGGAACGAGCCGGCTGTATGTGCTGGGTCTGAGCCTCTATTATGGGGGCCGGGCCTCGTTTTGGTACATGCTGTCCATGTGCTTTCTGTTGGTGGGCCTGGGTTGGGCCTATCAGATCCTCTGCCGGTTACATCCAGATGGAGGGGGGGTATATTCATCGGCCAGACATCGCTCGCGCACGCTGGCCATGATTGGAGGGCTGCTGTTGTGCGCCGACTACGTCGTCACAGCGGCTTTATCGGCTACCGACGCATTCCATTACCTGGCCTTGCCTCATCCGTACGCTTGGGCGGCAGTGAGCATCGCGGTTATTGGGGGAATCAACTATTTCGGGCCGCGAAGGTCGGGGTTGGGCGCCTTGGTGATCGCCGTACTGACGGTTGCCCTTACGCTAGTTGTGGCGCTGGCCTCCCTGCGGCACCTTCCTTATGCCAGGCTTGAGTCCCCGCAAGGGAACCCGCTTGACTGGTGGTTGCAATTCAACCAGATTATCCTCGCCATCTCCGGCGTTGAGGCTGTGGCGAACATGACCGGAATCATGGTCGAGCCAGTCGCGAGAACAGCCCGCCGCGCCATTTTGCCGGTCATGATCGAAATCGTAGCGTTGAACATGGTTCTGACGTTGGCGATGCTGGCCATGCCGGACAACGTGCTCGGCAACGGCAATCCGGCGCAGGCGATGGTTGCACACCGTGACGACATGCTGCGGCTATTGGCCACCCATTATGTCGGCCAGGCGTTTTCCGCCGTGGCCGCGGTGGCGTTTGCCCTGCTTCTGTTGTCGGCGGTTAACACGGCCATCGGCGATCTGGTGAGTATTCAGTACATGATGGCGAGGGACGGCGAACTGCCCACGCGGTTTGCGGGGCTAAATCGCTACG
>DYLS01000270.1 GCA_020721965.1 Blastopirellula marina
GATCCCGCGCCGGTGGCGACCTTCACCCACCTCGACGCGACCATCGCCCTCGAGCGGTCCATCGTCGAAAAAGGCATCTACCCGGCTGTGGACCCGTTGAACTCCAACTCCCGCATCCTCGACCCGAACATCGTCGGCGAGGAACATTATTTCGTGGCCCGTGAAGTCCAGCGCGTTTTGCAGCGTTACAAAGACCTGCAAGACATCATCGCCATCCTCGGTATCGACGAATTGAGCGAAGACGACAAGCTGATTGTAGCCCGCGCCCGCAAGATCGAACGCTTCTTCTCCCAGCCCTTTTTCGTGGCCGAACGCTTCACCAACATCCCCGGCCGTTACGTCCCGCTGGCCGAGACCGTGCGCGGCTTCCGCGAAATCCTGGACGGAAAATGCGACGACCTGCCCGAACAGGCTTTCATGATGGCCGGTACGATCGAAGATGTCCGCGAGAAGGCTGAGAAATTGGCTAAGAGCGCGTAACAACTATGTCATTGCGAGGAGGGTGTTCTTCCCGACGAAGCAATCTCCTCTCCAAAGAAGAGATTGCTTCGCTTTGCTCGCAATGACAAAATGGACACGATATGACCATTCGATGTGAAATTGTTTCCCAGGACCGCATGGTGTTCGAAGGCGATGTGGATATCGTCGTCCTGCCGGGTTCGGCGGGCGAGATGGGTATCCTCCCGCACCACGCGCCGCTGCTGACCACGCTCAATTACGGGGTCATCAAAGTCCGCACCAGGGGCCACGAGGAGGTATTCACCGTTGCCGGCGGCGTGGCCGAAGTCCAGCCGGATATTGTCACCGTGCTGGCGGATGCGGCCGAGAACGTAGCCGAGATCGACATTTCCCGCGCCGAGACCGCCCGCAAACGCGCTGAAGAAATCCTTTCGAAAGGCGTGCCACCGGATACGGATACTTATCTGGCTGTCGAAGCGGCCCTGCGCCGCTCCAACCTGCGCCTGGATGCCGTCAGGCGCTACCGCAAAACCACGGCACGCCCTACGACCCGAACGGAAGAGTAACCTATAAATGGCCGTATTTTCCAAAGGCCTGGGTATTGACCTCGGCACAATCTACACGCGCGTGGCTGACAGCGTCCAGGTGTTGATGGAAGAACCCACCATCGTCGCCATCGACGTCCAGGACCAGAAAGTGGTCGAGGTCGGCAAGGCGGCCCGGGATATGTACGGACGCGTCCCTGAAAGCCTCGAAGTCGTCCGCCCGCTGCAGAACGGCGTGATCGCGGACTACGAAGTGACCGAAAAGCTGCTCGAATACCTGGTCAACCAGGTCAGCGGGCCGATGCGGATCTTCAAGCCGCGCGTGATGATCTCCGTCCCGTGGGGCGTGACCAGCGTGGAAAGCCGCGCCGCCCACGAAGCGGTATTGCAGACCGGCGTGCGCCAGGCGTACCTGATCTGGCAGCCGCTGGCCGCGGCCCTGGGCGTGGACCTGCCGATCAACTCTCCCTCCGGGAACATGGTCATCTGTCTCGGCGGAGGCACGACCCAGGCGGCGGTCATGGCGATGTACGGCGTGGTCTCGGCTGAGACGATGCGCGCCGGCGGCTTACAGCTCGACGACGCCATCGAGACCTACGTCCGGCGGCGCTACGGGGTAATCATCGGCCAGGTGACGGCGGAACAGCTCAAAATCCGGATCGGCGCAGCGGTGCCGCAAGATTCCGAGCAAAGTATGGAAGTCCAGGGTCAGGACCAGGTGACGGGGCTGCCGCGACCGATCACATTGACCACCGGCGAAATCGTCGAGGCGCTCGAAGACCCGCTCCGGGCCATCGTCGAGACCTGCCGCCGGGTGCTCGAAAAGACCCCGCCCGAACTGGTCTCGGACATCATCGACCGGGGCGTGGCCCTGACCGGCGGCGGGGCGCTGCTGCGCGGCATAGACAAACTGCTTACCAAATCGCTCGGCATCCCGGCTTATTTAGTGGACAACCCGATGACCTGCGTGGTCGAAGGGGCGGTGCGGGCGCTGCCGATCTACCCGCAATTGCGGCGCAACCTGCCGCAAGTTTAAT
>DYLS01000011.1 GCA_020721965.1 Blastopirellula marina
GGGTAAAAGATTGGTTGATATTTACTATTCGCTAGTTTGAGAAGACTCGAAGATGAAGTGCCCACTCCGCTGTACGATTGCCGCCGCGATGACGGCGGTCATGTTTACCTCATGTGCCGACAAAGGCCCCCAACGCAAGGAAACCTTCCCGGTCACCGGCGAGGTGTATGTGGACGGGCAGCCGGCGGCTCAAATGGCGGTTCGTTGCGTCTCCGTATCCGGCTTGGATACGAAAGATCCGACCCTCTCATCGGCATTTACCGGCAAGGATGGCAAGTTCGCGATCTCCACGTTCGAGCAAGGGGACGGGGTGCCCGAGGGAGAGCACGTCCTTACGTTCGAGTGGGGGCAATGGAACTTTGTATCCGGGCAATATGGCGGGCCCGATAAACTCAAGGGCCGCTATTCAGACCCGCAAAAGTCCACATTTCGTTTCAAAGTAGAGAAAGGCAAACCGACCGATTTGGGACGGATCGATCTGAGCACCAAATAGCCCTTCGAGTGCACCGGCTCCTCGTTCGCGCAACTGTTGGGAGATGAATCGCCATGCCCGGTGTTGGGGTATGCCTGTTTTTGGCGTGCGCTTGCGCCGGCGCAGCGCCGTTTTATTCGGCCGAGCTGATCTTTCCTCTGCATCCGCAGCACAATCACGCGCCGTCGATCGTCGAGTGCCCCGATGGTACCCTGCTGGTCTCCTGGTATCGCGGATCGGGCGAGCGAACGGCGGATGATGTAGCCGTCTATGGGGCCAGACGTGCCGCCGGTGCTGCTCCATGGGGAGAAGCCTTCGTACTCGCGGACCGGCCGGGGTTCCCCGACTGCAACACGGCCATGATGATCGATCACCACGGCCAGTTGTGGTTGTTCTGGCCCACCGTGCTGGCCAACTCCTGGGAGTCGTGTCTGACCAATTTCCGGGTCTTCAAGGAGGGCTTGAGCACGCCGGGGAACAAGCCGCCCCGTCTGGAACGCGAAGGGATCGTTCTCCTCAAGCCCGACGACTTCCATCACGATGCCACAGCGATCTTGGACGCAGTGCTGCGGGAGATCGGCCGACCACTCTCGGAGTCTGAACAGAAAGAGGTCGCCCAGATTCGCGAGCGGCTAGGGGATAAACTCTATCAACGCTTGGGCTGGCAGCCGCGATGCAAGCCGACCGTCTTGTCCAGCGGGCGCATCCTCTTGCCCCTGTACAGCGACACCTTTTCCATTTCGATCATGGCCATCAGCGACGACGACGGCCAGACCTGGTACGCCTCCAAACCCCTGATCGGCTTCGGCAATATTCAGCCTACTGTGCTGCGGCGCAACGACGGCACACTGGTGGCCTATATGCGAGACAACGGATATCTCCACCGGATCCAAGTCGCTTACTCCACCGACGATGGCATCACCTGGAGCACGGTGGAGGCCACCGATCTGCCCAACCCCGGCTCCGGATTGGACGCCGTGCGGCTTCAAGACGGCCACTGGCTCCTGGTCTATAACGACACGACCGACGGGCGCTGGAGCCTGGCTGTTTCGCTCTCCGAGGACGAAGGGCGCACCTGGCCCTGGACACGGCACCTGGAACGGGATGAGAAGGGCCGTTTTCATTATCCGGCCGTGATTCAGGGCGCCGACGGCACCATTCATGCGGTTTACAGCTACTTTGTGGAGGGCGGCAAGAGCATGAAACACGCCGCCTTCAACGAAGCATGGGTCCGCGCCGGTGACGAGAACTCCCCTTGACTCGCTCACCACACTCCGCCAGACCAGTTGCCGCCGGGAGCGTCAGCGCACATGGCACGGCGATGGCGGTTGCCGTGTTGCCCGCTCGCCCAGCGTCTCCGCTTCTGATCCCTGTACTCTTTGACAGGGATTTTCCTTACTGTAAAACCACTCGTCCTCTTGTTGTCATTTCGAGCGAAGCGAGAAATCTTGCGAAGCGAGAAATCTTCTCGACAGGGATTAAGATGTCTCCTCGCTAGCGCTCGTCGAAATGACTTGCTGAAAATCGTCGAAAAGACATCCCGTTCCACGCTCAAGGAACCTCTGGAACCTTGGAACACCCCTCGTTGTTTCACAAATGTTTTCCGCCATAGCTCAGCGGTGAACGGTTACCTCGTTTATTTCTCTAAAAATGTCAGTTAATACCTGGACTTTTGCAAACTGCTCCCCTCTCCCTCTGGGAGAGGGGAGGAGGGTGAGGGTTTGGTCAAATCAGGCAAACAAAGCAAACCGTTTTCGCAGCTAATTGCCCTCACGCTAACCCTCTCTTAGGGGGCTAGCGGGCCTTGTGCCCCCAATTTGCAAAAGTCCAGTTAATACTATAGCGCAAGGTAGATTGCTTTGCTTAAAACCTTGTGCTGATGGGGCATAACGTCTCGCAATCTATGCTGTGCACAATCGTGCAACCAGGCGGACTTTGCGCTGTAGTACTTCTGCGCTGCAGTATTGATGTCCAGCCCAACATTCCGTGGAGTACGGCGAGGACAGTTAGACTGGGCCAAGGCCCGGTCCAGCTCCACCAGGGCCGCTGTCCAGCATCCCGCGGAGTGAGGCGAGGCAGTCAGGGCGCGGTAAGGCAGCGGGCGGCCACGAAAAAATGCGGCAAGATTTGCCTAGCCGCACTGCGTGACCTAAGTTTTCCGTGAACGGAGGCTTGATGGTCCGTCTTCAGGCCGCGCACCGGGAGTAGCCGCACCACGGAACCACGCCATGACTGCTATTTCTCGATTGGATCGCCGGTTATTGGCATTGCTTGTGCTAGTTTTGGGGCTGTGCCTCGTCATCTATGCACGACGATCGTGGCATTCTCCCTCTGCCGAGCTTCGCGCGATTCATCTAGAACGCCAACGAAATGCTACCGCCGATTGGCAGCGGGGTGGCCGGGCAGGGCAGCCTGCCACCAGCCCGCAAACATCGAAAAACGAGTCGCGGCGGAAATGGGCGCGGCCTGCGCGAACCATCGGCAATGATTCTCTTGGCGATGCGGCGCCGGGCGCGGCTGGCGGCGATCACGCGCCATTCGGCGTGCCGCCGGCGGGAATCCCCTGGGCCGTGATTCGGTCCGCGATCTGGTTGGACTCATCGACAGTCGTGGATGAAGACTATGCCTGGCTGATCGACGTGACCCGCTCGGAAACGCCAGGTCTGGAACAGCGACTCTTGAAGGATGCCGACGACGGTCGGTGGGATGAACGGTCGCTGCTCGAGGCCGCGGCCGTGGCGGCGGGGGTGCGCGACGCGGCGGCGCTAGATTGGTTGCGGCGTCGGTTGGAGACCCACGTGCGCGACGTTTCTCGGCGGACGGCGGCTGAGACCTCGCCGCAAAAGCGTCTCGAATCCATCTTTCGCTATCTGCATCGAGAAGTGCTTACCGGAGAATATCACCTGGAGGCAACTTCTCCCCTGGAGCCGCTCACGCGCGGACGATACAACTGCGTCAGCGCCACCGTCTGGTTCTGTACTCTAGCCGATCGGTTGGGCTTGCCGGTCGAGCCGCTCCAGTCGCCCACGCATGCCTACTGCCGCGTTCGCATCGGCGGCCAAACCATTCTCGTGGAGGCGACGTGCGCGGAATGGTTCGACCTGCAATCACCCGCCCGGGAAAGCACGCCCGACTTCGAGTTCGCGTCCGATCCCGCCGATTGGGAACGGGGCCCGCTAATCTCCGGCCCTCAGATTGCGGGAGAGGCGAGTCCCTACCGAGAATCGGCCCGACCGATGACCCCTGTGGCCTTGGTGGGCACGGTGTACTACAACCGGGGCGTGGAGGCGGTGCTGCAAAAGGAGTTCAGCGCGGCGGTGGCGGATAACGTCAAAGCGATCTATCTCGATCCCGGCAACCGCACGGCCCGGGATAACCTCCTCGCCACCCTCAATAATTGGGCGATCGCGGAAGCGGGAGATAAAAACTATCCTGCGGCATCGCAACGGCTGCGTTTGGCCATGCGGATCGATCCCGGCTATGGGCCTCTGGCCGACAATTTCGCGCAGCTATACTCGCGCTGGGCCATGCATCTAGCACAAGCGGAGGACGCATCTCAGGCCGAAGCGGTCATCCGTCAAGCCCTCCGCATCTTGCCACGGGAAAAGGAATTCGCCAAGCAGCGGCAATTCCTGGAAAAGCTCGCGATCCGCTAATCACTGGCCAAAGGACGCTCGGGATTGCTTACTCAGTCTTGCCATCCTGTCGTAGCTATCGGCCCCCCAGGCGGTGGCTTGACGATCCAAATTCTTGGTACTTGACTTTTGCAAACTGCACGATTCCCCACTGGCAGATCGCGACTAACCGAGGAGCTGGGCGATTCACGCAAACAAGGAAAGCCGTTTTCGTGGTAAACTCGCTTCGCCCTACCATTTCCCGCGGGAAAAGGGGAGCTTATGGCCCCAAGTTGCAAAAGTCCAGTTGGTACCAGACCGGGGCACGTCCAGTGGCTCCCCTCAGCAAGTGCTCTCCCCAAGAATTTCCCGAAGTCTTCTGTTGGGCAGGTGGTGAGTTGATCTCGTTCAGAGAGCGAGGAACGGATATCTTCCTGCCCCATGAAGGCGCGGCAGCCGAGTGCTGACTGCAAATCCGAGGGTTGCCAGCCGAGCATGGCTCTTTGTTGGCGGCATTCGCTTTTCGGGACCAGGGAATCTTCTTCGCCCGACGTGCTTTACAGAGGGTCATGGGCGAGGCGGTCATTCGTCTTTCGAAGACGGTTGAATTTTCGAAGATGGTTCGATTTCCGTAGGCGGTTCGATCCCGTGGCACCGCAGCATTTCCGCGACCAGGTCTAGCGGCAGGCCGACTACATTGGACTCGCTCCCTTCCAGCAGGGTCAGCCAATCCAGCCGATCCTGATACCCGAAGGCCCCCGCTTTGCCCTCCCATAACCGCGAATCCAGGTATTCCTCGATCGCCTGATCGGGAATATCGTGCATCAGCAGCACGGAAACGGCGGTACAAAGTTGCGGCTTGGTGCCCGGATAATTCCAGAGGCAAACGCCCGTCATGACCTCATGCCGATTGCCCCGCAAGAGTTGTAGAATACGTCTGGCATGATTGCGGTCAACCGGTTTTCCAAGGACCTGCCCCCGGCAGACCACAATGGTATCGCAAGACAGGATCAGGCCGTGGGCGATCTTTGGGGCCACGTTTTCGGCCTTCTGCCGGGCAAGGCGCAAGGCCATCTCCTGCGGTGGTTCGCCGCTGCCTTGTGCGTCCTCGGCGTCCGGGTCGGGTGGCACCACGCGAAAGGCGTATCCTGCTGTGGCCAGAAGCTCCCGGCGTCGCGGCGAATTGCTGGCCAGGATCAGTTCGGGGCAGGGGGATTTCTCGGGACTTTGCTCCATGGGGAATTGTCCCCTATGCTGGCTCATGAGGAATTTGTTGAGAGACACACCGTCGCGGGGCCTTGCGGGCGATGGGCTACACGGACGCCGTCAGCGCGGAACCATCCTATGGATATCCTATTTGAAGATCGTCATGTGCTGGTCGTCAATAAGCCGCCTGGTTTGGCCACCATGGGGCTTCCCGCCGGAAAGCCCACGCTGCTCACGCGGTTGAAAGAGTTCCTCAGGAACCGAGACGCGAAGGCGGGCAACGTGTATTTGGGGATCGTCAGCCGCCTGGATGTGCCGGTCGGCGGCGCCGTCTTGGTGGCCAAGACTTCCAAGGCTGCCGCCCGGCTGGCAGAGCAATTTCGGCTGCGATCGGTGAACAAGACTTATTGGGCTGTGGTGGAAGACGGACCGCGGGTCCGCGAGGGGCGACTGCGACATTGGTTGCGAGGCGATCCTCGTTTTCGGCGCGTGCAGGTCAGCCACCGCGGCGATCCCGACGCCCTGGAGGCCGCGCTGCTGGTCCGCCGGCTGGCCGCCCAAAACGGCCTGGTGTTGTTGGAGATCGAGTTGGAGACGGGGAGGAAACACCAGATTCGCGTCCAACTCTCGGTCGAAGGGATGCCCATCCTCGGTGATCGAAAGTATGGCAGCCGCCGCCCGTTTGGCGCGGGAATCGCCCTCCATGCCAGGCGATTGGCATTCCGGCATCCTATCGACGATCGGCTCATTCAGGTTACCGCGCCGTTGCCGCCGGCTTGGCGGAGTTTGGGATTTGCGGCCAACGACCGCGACGACGCGCAGGCTGAACCATGATCTCCTCAGCGTCCGCCACATCCGCGTTCCCAAGTCGCCGAGTGCCTAATAGTACAGCGCTATATTGCGGATTTGGCCCAACCTATCGTGCCCCGGACAAGGCTGTTGCCACTATATGCTGGGGTCTTTCTTGAAACTATCGCTGCCGTACTAAGACGACCGCGCAACGCCCGCCCGATGCATGATTCGTCCGATTGCATGATCTGCGGAGCATGGATTGCGAGCCGTTGGGTCCCATCATCACAAGATCTCGGGCCAAGCAAACGACCTTGCGTTGTGGTACCAATCGCGAAACCGGAGAGCGTGCTGTCCTTGTGCCGCGGCACGGTCGGCCCTGCCGCATGGTCGTTGCCTTCGCAAGGTCGCGGCCTTTCAGGCAGCCACGCTTGCCCGAAAAGGCAGGAAATTTCACCATAGCTACGGTACACTGTTGTGAAGCTGCGCGACGGTCGCCTGGTCGGGATTCGGTCGGCGCTTACGTGGGGAGTTGCCGTTCGGCTTGAATGACGAACACCGAGGAGGTGAGGATGAGCGTACTGCGTTACGGTCTCGTGGGCGGGGGGTTTTATGCCAAGTTTCAACTGCGGGCCTTGTCGCAGGTCCGCGGCGTCGAGGTGGCAGGTCTGGTTTCGCGGCGTCCCCCGGAGGGCCTTTCGCAATTCGTGCGAGATTCGCGATTGGGCGAAGGCCGCATTTTCTCCAGCGTTCGCGAGATGGCCCAGCACGTGGATGTGGTCGCGATCGATTCGCCCAATTTCACGCGGGTCGGCGTGTGCGAGGAAATCGCGGCGGCGTTGAGGGAGGGTGCCAAGCTGCGGGCGGTGATCTGCGACAAGCCGCTGGCCCGCAACCTCTCCGAGGCCCAACGCATGATCGAGCTGTTGCGGCCCTTCGATATTCCCCTGGTGTACTACGAAAACCAATTGCACATGAAGGCCGTCCAGGCGGTTCGGGCGCAATTGGCCCCGGTGATGGCGGCGATGGGGCCGCTGTCGATCGTAAGGGCCTCGGAAGAGCACGCCGGGCCGCACAGCGCGTGGTTTTGGGACCCTACCCAGCAAGGCGGCGGAGTCATGGAGGATATGGGCTGTCATAGTCTGGCCGTGGCATGGTATTTGTTGACGCCGCCTGGCAAACCGTTGCAATTCCTGCGGCCCATCGCAGTGCAAGCGGACCTGGCCCTGCTGAAATGGGGCCAACCACGCTGGCGGCGCGAACTCCTCGACCGCTTCGGCATCGACTACACAAAGACGCCTGCCGACGATTTCGCCACGGGTCTGGTCACATTCCAGAATCCGGAGACTGGTTTTCTCAGCAAGGCCCAATTCACCGTCTCTTGGATGTATGATAAACAGGGGCTGCGCGTGATGATGGACGGTTTAGGGCCGGGTTACGCCTTCGAACTGAATAGCCTCCGCTCGCCTGTCGAGGTCTTCGTTGGCGATGCCGCAGCGCACGGACTTGCGGATACCGAATCGGCCCTGGAAAAACAGCAAGCCTCGCGGGGCCTGTTGACCATCCAGCCCAACGAGCCTGATTTGTACGGCTACGTCGATGAGAACTTGGACCTCGTGGATGCCTTGGAGTCGGGCCGGCCGCCCTTGATGGACTGGGGATTCGGCCGAGAGGTCGTCCGGCTGACCATGGCTGCCTACCTCTCCGCGGAGCGCAAGGCTACCGTGGACCTCACGGATCCATCCACGCAAACCTTGTTGGAACATTACGTGCCGCTGATCCAGCAAGGCAGGGGGCGAGAGGTGCTGACTGTGCCAGAGTAAAGCCGGCCAGGCCGTTCGTACTCCAGCGCAGGTTTTTGCTTGGCTTAACATCTTGTGATGAATAAGACCCAAGCTCGTGATGATACCTGGACTTTTGCAAACTGCTCCCCTCTCCCTCTGGGAGAGGGCCAAGGGGTGAGAGTTTGATTAAATCAGGCAAACAAGGCAAATCGTTTTCGCGCCTAATTGCCCACAGGCTAACCCTCTCCTAGGGGCCTAGAGGGGCTTGTGCCCCCAATTTGCAAAAGTCCAGATGATAAGGCATAGTCTTGCGATGACAAGGCACAGTCTCATGGTGATAAGGCGTAGTCTTGTGATGCGAAGTCACGGTCTTGTGATAATAAGACACAGTCTTAAGGCGATAGAGCATAATCTTGTGGTGAAAAGGCATAACACGCCTCAACATGTGCTGGGCGCATCGTGCACTCTGGCGAACTTTGCAGGGTAGTTTTGGTAGCCTCGTCCCGGGTCATGGCCTTCGACGGCTGCGCGGCGAAGGCCTTGCACGGGTTTGGGCACCACTTGGACGTTTCCGACTCTATCCGGTGTTTGCGCGGTGGTTTTGCTTGGAGACAAATGTTTGGTTGGCGGTTACAGGCGGTAACAAATGGATCGAGCAAGGGAGGAGCATCTGATGTTCGGCAACTTTACCCGTCTGGCAGCCGTGGTGGTGCTTGTGCTAGCGAGCACGTTCGTGCATGGCTGGCGAGTCAGGGCCAGCGATCATTGGGCAACCTACGAGGGCGGCGAAGGCCCCGGCAAGGGAAAACACATCGTATTGGTTTCCGGTGACGAGGAATACCGATCCGAGGAGGCATTGCCCATGCTTGGCAAGATTCTGGCCAGGCATCACGGATTTCGCTGCACCGTCCTATTCGCCATCGATCCCAAGTCGGGCCAGATCGATCCCGTCAACGTCAATAACATCCGCGGATTGGAGCTGCTGGATACGGCCGACCTGATGATCATTTTTACACGCTTCCGAAATTTGCCGGACGAGCAGATGGCCTGCATCGATCGTTACGTGAAGTCGGGCAAGCCGATCATCGGGCTGAGAACCGCGACGCACGCCTTCAACATCCCGGCAGATCGCCCTTATGCGAGGTATAGCTTTCAAAGCAAGGAATGGGATGGTGGGTTTGGGCGGAAGATCCTGGGCGAAACTTGGATCAGTCATCACGGGGCGCACAATAAGGAGAGCACGCGAGGGGTGATCGCACCGGGGATGGAGAATCACCCCATCGTCCGCGGCTGCGAGGACATCTGGGGGCCGACTGACGTTTATACGGTGCGGCTACCGCTGCCCGGCGATTCCCAGCCGCTGGTGTTGGGCCAGGTGCTGACGGGGATGTCGCTCCAGGATCCACCCCTGCAAGGTCCCAAGAATGACCCCATGATGCCCGTCGCATGGACGAAGACGTACCAAGGCGAGAACGGCCAGGTGGGGCGTGTCTTTACGACGACGATGGGCGCCGCGGTGGACCTGAAGAGTGAGGGGCTGCGGAGGTTATTGGTCAATGCCGCCTATTGGTGCCTGGGCATGGAAGACCAGATTCCGCCGCGGGCCAACGTCCAGACCGTTGGGCCTTATGACCCCAGCTACTTCGGCTTCGGGAAGTTTCGAAAGGGGATGCGTCCCCAGGACTACGCCTTGGATTGAACCGTGCCCATCGCCGGCGTGGCAAAACGTGGTGCTTGAATGTCGGCCCCGGCCCACTCGTTGCGTTTCCGAGAAAAACCGCATAAAACTGAAATCGCGGTCTTCGGTTTTTGTGAATCCCTGGAACCCTGCAACTTGGGAGGTGATTGGATGGTGAACAGATTGAAAAACATGTCGCGGCGGACCCTGCTGGCGCGGGCTGTGAAATCCACCGCGCTGGCTGCCGTGCCGTACTTTGTGCCTGGGACGGTATTGGGGATGAACCACGCCTTTGCACCCAGCAACCGGATTGTGATGGGCGGGTTGGGCATCGGTCCCCGCGGCCGGGAAGACCTGCGGCACTTCCTCGAAAATGCGGATGTCCAATTCATCGCCGTTTGCGACGCACAAGCCGAGCGCCGCAACATGGTCAAGCAGATGGTCGACCAGCATTACGGCAATGGCGACTGCCGCACCTATCAAAACATGTTCGAATTTCTCGCGCGAGACGACATCGACGCGGTGCTGATCGCAACTGGCGACCGCTGGCACACCATGGCTTCCATCTTCGCCGCCAAGGCGGGAAAGGACATCTATTGCGAAAAGCCTTGCTCGATGACCATCGCGGAGAGCCGTGCTCTGGCAGATACCATGCGGCGATATGGCCGGGTCTACCAGGCCGGAACGCAGCGGCGAAACATCGGTAACTTCATTTACGCCGTGAACCTGGTTCAGTCGGGGCGGCTGGGCAAGCTCCACACGGTTCACGCCAACACGTTGGCCCCCGCTACGACCCACGATTGGCTCCCCGAGGAGCCGCTCCCATCCAAGGATGAATGCGATTGGGAAATGTGGCTGGGACCCTCGCCTTGGCGACCTTTCAATCGCAGCTACGTGAACGGCGGCTGGCGCGGCTTCTTCGATTTCCACGGCGGCGGCATCTTGGAATGGGGGTCCCACACGGTGGATCTGTGCCAGTGGGCCAGCAAGATGGATGACACGGCCCCCGTCGAGTACGAGCCTCATGGGAATGAAGTGCACGCCGTTTACGCCAATGGTATCAAGCTCATTATGCGGGACACGGGCTGGCTGGGATTGGGCACTTGCAGCGCCCGCTTCGAGTGCGAAGAGGGCTGGGTCGAAACCGGCGACCGCGGCTTGATCGCCTTGGAACCGGAGTCGTTGCGGGCCGAAATACCGGTGTTCACCATGGCCGGCACCGATCCCAGCACGCACATTCGGGACTTCCTGGATTGCGTGAAGACGCGGGCCAAGCCCAAAGCCTCCGCCGACGTGGCCGCTCAGTCCCACATCGCCAGTCACTGCGCTTATATCGCCTGGCAATTGGGCCGAAAAGTTCGTTTCGATCCCGCCAAGGAAGAGTTTATCGGCGATGAGGAGGCGAACCGCATGCGTTCGCGGGCGCTCCGTCAGCCGTGGCACATCTGACGGGAAGAGTTTTCGGCAGGCGTTCGTTCACAACCATCGGCGAGGTTGTTCCGGCAAGGCGGCAGAGGATTCCGTACCAGCCTGGCGCCCCGGCGCAACCCAACGAGAAAGAAATAGGAACCAACATGATGAGACCAGCAAGAAGTATTCTGTTTTTCGCAGGGATCGGGGCGTTGGTTGGCTTGATTGTCGCCGTACGCGCCCCGGCCCAGCAGGCGGGGGCCGTCGATCCAGCCTCGCTGATTGCGACCCTGCAATCGGCCGACGCTTCCCTGCACGATAAGGCCTTGGCCTGCAAGCAATTGGCGGTCGTGGGAGATGAGTCGGCTGTGCCCGTGCTCGCCTCCTTGTTGGCAGACGAAAGGCTTTCCCATTACGCACGCTTTGCTCTGGAACCCATTCCGGGAAAAGCCGTGGATGCCGCCCTTCGAGATGCCTTGGGCAAGGTCCCAGGGTTGCTGAAGTTGGGGGTGATCAATTCCATCGGTGTTCGCCGGGATGCTGAGGCCGTCCCCGCCCTGAAGGAGCTTTTGGCCTCCGATGATCTGGCCCTCGCGGATGCGGCTGCCTCTGCCCTGGCACGCATCGGCACTCCGGATTCCGCGGCCAGTCTGATCGAAGCCCTGGCAACTGCCGAGGGGCAGCGCGCCAACATCATCGCCGACGCCCTGGTCGTCGGTGCCGACGTCGCACGCCGCGATGGGAATCAGGATCAAGCCGTGACCATGTACCGTGCGATTCGCGGTGCCAAGCTCCCCAGCCGGTACATCGTCGCCGCCCTCCACGGAGAGGTTTTGTCGGCGGGCGATGACGGCCTGGCCTTGTGGGAGGAATCCGCCAAGTCCGCGGACGATGCCATCTTCGCTGCCGCCATGGGGCTGGCGCGTCATCTGGATCCCCTCAAGGCAGTCCCGATCCTGACGCAGTTCTATGCGTCTGCTCCAGCGGAACGGAAGGGGGTTATCCTCCAGGCCATTGCCGACCTGAATGGGGAGTCCGCCGCGGAGCTTGCCCGGCAGGCATTGAAGGCCGACGATGCCAACCTTCAGGTGGCGGCCCTCAGCGTGCTGGCAAAACACGGGGCGTCGCAGGACCTTGTCCTCCTGATCCAAGCGGTCCGCAGCGATAACGCCGAGGTCCGCGCGGCGGCTCAGGCTGCCCTGGATAGGCTGGATGCCCCGGGTATCGGAGAGGCCCTGGCTGGTCTGCTGGAGACAGCCACCGGGGATGACTGGCTCACGTTGGCTGCTACTGCCGGACGGCGCCGCCTGGCGGTTACCGCCCCATTGCTCCGCAAGTCGCTCGACTCTCCCGATACAGCGCGACGATCGGCGGCGATCACGGCCCTGGGGGCCATCGCCCAATGGGATGACGCGGCCGCCCTCCTGGCGCGATTGGGAAACGCCGCATCCGATCAGGAGAAGGATGCCATCCGCGAGGCCCTGCGAACCGCCATGCGACGGCAACCGGACGCCGATGCCGCCGCGGCACGCCTGGCCGAGATGATCCCCAGTTCAACGGGCGAAACTCGAGCCTTCATCTTTGAATTGCTGACGATTGTGGGAGGAAAGACGGCCCTGCAAACGGTCGTTCAGGCTGCCCAAGGAAACGACCGCGAGTTGCAAGACCTGGCCACAATCGCGTTGGGCAATTGGCTGAGTCCCGATGCGGCTCAACCTCTGGCCGAGCTTCTCGAGTCCGGCAAGGCCGAGCAATTCCAGGTCCGAATGCTGCGCGCCTACATCCGAATTGCGCGACAGTTCAACGTTTCGCCAGAGGAACGCTTGGCCATGTGCCAAAAGGCGCTTGCCCTTTCGCGGCGAGATGCCGAGAGGGCCTTGGTCATGGAAGTGTTGGGTCGCAATCCCGGCGAGCCTACGCTTCAACTGGTGATGGAAGAGATGAATCGCCCTGAGACGGCCGAAGCAGCCTACGCCGCGGCCGTGGCTATCGGCGAAAAGTGGACCGGCAATCGAGACATGGTAACGCAGGCCATGCAACGGGTCACCGCCGGCACGACCAACGCCACGCTCAAGGCGCGGGCCGAGGCGGTCCTCAACCGCATCCGCTGAAATTGCGGCGTGCCGGTGCCCGGCCTCGTGCGGCCAAGGCGCGATCGCAGTGCAAAGGGAAAGCCTGACGACCCGAGCAGAAACTAGGAGGCGTGAACCTCTGGGCCTCGCCCGATGGGCGTGTATACCACAGTGCAACTCCGTCGCCCGGCCAGGCGCTGGGTGACGGCTTCGTTTTGTTGCAGTTTTCACTAGACTTTTGCAATTTGGGGTCGCAAGCTCCCACCTTCTCCGGGGAGATGTACGGCGAAGGTTATTTCCCATGAAAACAGCTTTCCTTGTTTCCGTGAATTGCGTAGCACTCCAGCTTTAAGCCCTCTCTCAGGGGGGGGACACTTTGCAAAAGTCCAGTTCTCATTTTGTGGTTTGGGCGAAAGTAGGAGATTGCCTTTTCCTGTTCCGAGCACTTTTGAGGCGGTCCAACATGCGTATGAATCGCTATTTGATGTTGTGCGTCTTGGTCTCGTCCTTGGGAGGGCTTTTGTTCGGCTTCGATACCGCGGTGATCTCCGGAACGGAGAAGCTGCTGCAAACGGTCTTCCAGTTGTCTGACTTTGGCCTGGGGTTCACCGTGGCCTCTGCCCTGATCGGAACGATCCTGGGTTCCTTGGCGGTGGGCTACCCGGCGGATCGCTGGGGCCGGCGCCCAACGCTGATCCTGATCGCCATTCTCTATTTCGTCTCGGCCGTGGGGAGTGGCTTGGCATGGGATTGGTATTCGCTGGTGTTCTTTCGTCTCTTGGGTGGACTCGGTGTGGGAGGTGCTTCGGTTGTGGCACCGATGTACATCGCGGAGGTCACGCCCCCCCAATCTCGCGGCAGGTTGGTGGCTGTGGTCCAGTTCAACATTGTGCTTGGAATACTGCTGGCTTTTCTCTCTAACT
This sequence comes from Blastopirellula marina, assembly GCA_020721965.1. GTDB lineage: Bacteria > Planctomycetota > Planctomycetia > Pirellulales > Thermoguttaceae > Thermogutta. The sequence continues at coordinate 13,949 of DYLS01000011.1, forward strand.
ATTGGATCGCCCGCTTGGACCTGGGGGAAAGCGAGTGGCGGTGGATGTTCGGCGTCGAGGCCGCTCCGGCCTTGGTCTTCTGGCTGCTCCTGTACGCCATTCCTCGTAGCCCCCGCTGGCTCGTATCACGTGGGCGGTCGCGCGAAGCGTTGGATGTCTTGATGCGGCTTGGGGTGGCTCCAGGGGAGGCCAAGCTGCTGGTGCGAAAAATCGAGGAATCCCTGGAAAGCCGCAATATCCCCGCCTGGGAAGCCTTGCTCTCCCCACGCTATCGGCGCTCCATGCTCCTGGCGATCACCATAGCGGCCTTCAACCAACTGTCAGGCATCAACGCCCTGATGTATTACGCGCCGCGCATCTTCGAGATGGCCGGGGCCGGGAAAGATACCGCGTTTCTCCAAGCCGTCGCCGTCGGGGGGACCAACCTCATCTTCACCATGCTGGCCATGACGATTATCGACCGCTTCGGGCGGCGCTTCCTCATGTTGATCGGTTCCATCGGCTACATTCTCAGCCTGGCCACCACGGCGGGTACGTTCTATTGGTACGGGGCGAAATTCGATGATCTCGGCAACCTCATCGTATTGGTCAGCTTGCTGGTATTCATCGCCTCGCACGCCTTCGGACAGGGGGCCGTGATCTGGGTCTTCATCAGCGAAATCTTTCCCAATACGGTCCGCGCCTATGGTCAAGCGTTGGGCAGCTTTACGCATTGGTTCATGTGCGCCCTGATCTCATGGACGTTTCCCATGATCGCGTCGGCATCGGGAGGGCACGCCTTCGCCTTTTACGCCGTGATGATGATGCTTCAATTGTTGTGGGTCCTGTTCCTGATGCCCGAGACCAAGGGGATTCCGCTGGAAGAGATCGAGCGCCCTTTGGCGGGTCGAGCGGATGTGACCGCGCGTTGAGCGAGGCACTTCATCGGGCAGAGGCAGCCTGTCCTCTCACTGCCCTCTTAGCTCGACGCGAGTCTCGGAATAATTGGCGGATTGGAAGATGGGTCTTTAATTACGCTGACATCGCAACAATCGCGCGTAGTCAGCCCATACCGGGAGGTCGAACGCATGAGACAGCAACACATGCCCTTCCTAGCTGTAATCGTTCTTGCGATCCCTGCATGCCTGGTAGCACCAGCAGCGTCGCCAGGGGCCGAGCAGCCGCCTGCCCACGAAAACTCCCCCGACCTTCTGATCGACGATTTCGAGCGATCCGAGTACGCGCCTTGGACTGCGGAGGGTGAGGCCTTTGGTCCCGGCCCGGCGGCGGGAACTCTGCCCAACCAAATGCCCGTGACTGGCTATCGTGGCCAGCGATTGGTCAATTCGTACTACGGGGGCGACGGTCCTCAAGGCGTCCTCGTCAGTCCACCCTTTCGCATCCAGAGGAAGTACCTTTGCTTTCTGATGGGAGGCGGCGGCTATCCCGGCGAGACGTTCATGGAGCTTGTGGTGGAGGGGCAAAGCGTTCGCAAGGCACACGGCCCCAATCTGCAACCCGGCGGTTCCGAGGAACTCGATTGGCAAGCCTGGGACGTGTCCGAATTCATCGGCAAGACGGGCATCTTGCGGATCGTGGATCATCGCTCCGGAAGATGGGGCCACATCAACGTCGACCATATCGTGCAATCCCACGAGAATAAGGCGGAAGTGCCCCTGCGGAGTTTTGTCGCCAAGTCGCGGTATCTCTTGCTTCCCGTCGCAGATGACACGCATCGCGTGAAATGCCGTCTGCTGTCGGGCGATCGTGTCGTTCGATATTTCGACGTGGATGTGGCCGAACCGGGCACGGCCCCCCGATTCTGGGCGTCCGTGGATATTTCCGAGTTCCGCGGCAACGAGCTACGCTGGGACGTCCGCCCGCGGTCCGCCACGGAGATCGTGGCGACTCCCGCGGAGCAGGCGGATTCGCCGATTTTTCGCGAGGACCTGTACCGCGAGGCGTATCGGCCCCAGTTCCACTTTTCACCACGCGTCGGGTGGACGAATGACCCCAACGGCCTGGTTTATCATCGGGGCCAATACCACCTCTTTTTCCAGCACAACCCCTTTGGCGTGCAATGGGGAAACATGACATGGGGGCACGCCGTGAGCGGCGATTTGGTGCATTGGCAAGAGTTGGGCGATGCTATACTCCCCGATCAAATGGGTACGATCTTTTCCGGTTCCGCGGTCGTGGACCATACCAACACGTCCGGCCTGGGTACCCGGGACTGTCCGCCCCTGTGCGTGTTCTACACGGCGGCGGGGGGCCTCTCGTTCGATCCGCGGCCATTCGCCCAGTGCCTGGCCTGGTCTTTGGACGACGTCCGGACTTGGACCAAGTTCGACGGCAATCCCGTGGTCGGCCCCATCGCGGACGAAAACCGCGATCCGAAGGTCTTCTGGCACGCCCCTACCTCGCGGTGGATCATGGTGCTCTACGTGCGGCGTGATGCGTTTTCGCTCTTCTCGTCGCCAGACCTGAAGACGTGGCACACGGAGGGTGAAGTCCCGTTTCCCTCCGCATTTGAATGCCCCGAATTGTTCGAGATCCCAGTCGAAGGCCAGCCGGGCGAAACGCGATGGGTGGTGTGGTCCGCGTCGGGAAACCACATGATCGGCACGTTCGGCGGTCACGCCTTCTCGCCCGAGAGTGGTGTCTTGCGAAGCGAGTGGGGCAAAAATAGCTATGCCGGTCAGACCTGGAACGATGTGCCCGACGGACGCAGGATATTCATCGCCTGGATGAATTCCGATGGCTCTGCCTATCCCGGCATGCCATTCAATCAACAGATGACGTTCCCGCGTCGATTCACGTTGCGAAACACCGAGGAAGGACTGCGGCTGCACGCCCTGCCGATCGACGAAATCGCGAGCTTGTACACCACGACTGCTCAATGGCACGCGATGCCCCTAGCGCCGGGGGAACGCAAGACATTTTCGGCGGGGGAATTGCTCGACCTGGCGTTGACGCTGTATGGACAGGGTGCCAAAGAGATCGCCGTCGATATCCGCGGCACGACCGTGACCTATCGCCCGCAAGACGGGACGCTGGAGTGTCTGGGAAACCGAATCGAAGGTTTGCCGGGGGATGAGCCGTTGGATTTGCGAGTGCTGGTCGATCGAACGTCGATCGAAATTTTTGCCCGGAACGGCCAGTACGTCATGTCGTTCGCCTTGCCATTGGCTGGGCGAAAATCCGGACTTCAGGTCTCGGCCGATGGTCCGGCGGAGATCGTTTCGCTGGAGATTCGGGAATTGAAGTCCATTTGGAGCACCCCGGCGGGCGATGTGAAGTGACACGCACGACCGCTCGGGAAGTCTGCCCTCAGCAAAAGTCTCGGGACTGAGGAGCGAGCTTTCCCAATTCCGGGGTCAGGTCTTCCAATCGCATCGCGACCACGTGAATAGTGCCTTCCTGCTTTTGGAGGCGACCGACCGCCCAGAGCACGGAAGCCGTCAGGGCGGCGCTTCGCCAGCGTCGCCATACGTCCGGCTTGACAATCAGATTGATGATGCCTGTCTCGTCCTCCAGGCTGACAAAGGTGATTCCCTTAGCGGTGCTGGGACGCTGCCGGACCAGAACGATTCCGGCTACGCGGACGGGATTTCCTGAGGCAATCGCTTCCAATTCCTTCGCCGTGACGGCCCCTCGCTCCCGCAATGTGGGGCGGAGGAACAAGAGCGGATGCCTTCGCAGCGACATGCCCGTACAGGCGTAGTCGGCCAGAACCTCCTCCAGCGGTTTCGCCCTGGGAGGCAGATAGCCGTGGTTTCCGGCATCTTGGCGAGGGGAAGAATCAGCCGTCTCGGCAGCTTCCCAAAGCGGCATGGGACGGCTCTCCGCCTCCAGCATCTTCCAGGCGGCGCGGCGGCGATCTAGGGACAAGGAGCTGAAGGCGTCGGCTCGGGACAATCGAGCCAGAGTGGACCGCGAGAACCTCGTCCTGCGCACGAACTCCTCGAAATCGGCGAATGCTCCCCCACGCTCGCGTTCGGCGACCAGCGTTTCGGCATCGCGTTGCCGCAAGCCAGCTACCAGGTGAAATCCCAGCCGAATGGCCTTGGGCGGAAACAGGGCCGACTCCGCAAGCCAGGAGGTCGGTCTTTTCCCAGCCGTGTCGTCCGGCGGAGGCGAACCATGCCAGGGAACCGCCGATTCGTCCACCATGCCGAGCAACGGGGCTTCCTGCCGGGGCGTGCGATCCCCTCCGTTCGGGGATGAATCCTCTGCCGGAAGAGGCGGCCCGGCCGAAAAGCCAGCGTGCGACGTGCTGTCCGGGCCAGGCACGGCATCCTCCAGGATGGTCTCCCAGCGGCTGTAATGGATATCGACGGGACGCACTTCCACGCCATGCCGCCGGGCATCGGCGATCAATTGAGCCGGGGCGTAAAAGCCCATCGGTTGGCTGTTCAACAGCCCCACGGTGAATGCGGCGTGATAATGATGTTTGAGCCAGGCCGAGACGTATACCAGAAGTGCGAAACTCGCCGCGTGCGACTCGGGGAACCCGTAGTCCCCGAAACCGCGAATCTGGCGGAAGACCGCCTCGGCGTAGCCGGCATCGAAGCCCTGGGTCGTCATGCCGTCGATCAGCTTTTTGTGAAAGGCGTCGATCAGGCCGGGGCGCCGCCAGGCCCCCATCGCGCGGCGCAGTTGGTCAGCCTCGCCGGGCGTGAAACCGGCCGCCTCGACGGCCAGTCGCATGGCCTGCTCTTGAAACAGGGGCACCCCCAGCGTCTTGCCCAACACGCGGCGGATCGTCTCATGGGGATAGGTCGCCGCCTCTCGACCCGACCTCCGCCGGAGATACGGATGGACCATGTTTCCCTGAATCGGCCCCGGCCGAACGATGGCCACCTCGATTACCAAATCGTAAAAGCATTTCGGCTGCAATCGGGGCAGCATGCTCATCTGGGCGCGGCTTTCGATCTGGAACATGCCCATCGTGTCGGCACGACATATCATGGAATAGACGCCGGGATCGCCCTCCGGGATGGAAGCCAAGGTCAGCCTCTTACCATAGTGCTTTTCGATCAGTTGAAAGGAACGTCGCACCGCCGTCAGCATGCCCAAGGCCAGACAGTCCACCTTGAGGATGCCCAGCTCGTCCAGGTCGTCTTTGTTCCACTGAATGACGGTCCGCTGGGGCATGGAGGCGTTTTCGATGGGCACTATTTCGCACAGCGGGCCGCGCGTGATCACCATGCCTCCCGTATGTTGCGAGAGATGACGCGGAAAGCCCACCAGACCCTGCGCCAGGGCCATCCACTGTCGCACCGCGAGCCGATCCGGATCGAGGCCGATTTCACGGAAGCGTGCTTCCAGGTCGGGTTCGTGATGAAAATGCTCGATCCGCTTGGCCAGGCGGTCGGCCTGGGCGAGAGGGAATCCCAAGGCTTTACCGATCTCGCGGACCGCGGACCGGGGGCGATAAGTGATGACCTCGGCCGTCATGCCCGCTCGGTCTCGCCCATATTTCTGGTAAATGTATTGCAAAATTTCCTCTCGTCGCTGATGTTCGAAATCGATGTCGATGTCGGGTGCCTCGTTCCTTTCGCGACTGACGAATCGCTCGAACAAGAGGTCCATCCGGTCCGGATCGACGGCCGTGATGCCCAGGCAATAGCACACTGCCGAATTGGCGGCCGAACCCCGCCCCTGATAGAGGATGCCGCGCGATCGGGCAAAGCGCCCCAGGTCCCACACAGTCAAGAAATAGGCCTCGTAATGCAATTCCCGAATCAGTCGCAGTTCATGCTCCAACAAATGCCGCACCTTTTCCGGAATCCCGCCGGGATAGCGGCGGCGCGCCCCTTCCCACGTCAAGTGCGCCAAGTAGTCGCTCGGCGATTCGCCATGCGGAGACAATTCCCGGGGGTATTCGTAGCGCAGCTCGTCGAGCGAAAAGCGGCAGCGATCGGCGACTTCGCGAGTTCTCGCCAAGGCCTCGGGCAAGGGGTGCCACAGGACGGCGATCTCCTCGGGAGTTTTCAGGCAACGCTGGGCATTGGTGAAACGGCGGGCGCCTAACTGATCGACCGTCGTTCCCAGCCGGATGGCGGCCAGGGCATCCGCCAACGCTGCCCGGCTGGGGTGATGATAATACACGTCCCCCGCCGCCAAAGCGGGGAGGCCCGATTGCCGCGACAGCTCGCGAAGCCACTCCAGCCGACGGCGATCGTTGGGTCCAAAATACAACTCGCACAAGAGATAACCGCGATCGCCGAACAGGTCTCGATATTCCCGCAAACGCGGCAGCAAGGCATCGGGACGCTGCAAGCGGGGTATCACTCCCGCCAAAAGGCCCTCTGCATGATCCGCCAGATCGGCGAAGGAGAGCGTGCAGCAACCTTTCTCCGCACGCCGCCGCCCCACCGTAATAAGACGGCACAATCGTCCGTAAGAGGCCCGATCGCTCGCCCAAAGCACGACGGATAGGGAATCCTTAGGCTCGACCTCGGCGCCCACCACGAGCTTGATGCCCACCTCCTTGGCCGCGATATGGGCGCGGACTATTCCGGCCAAGCTCGCCCGGTCCGTGATGGCCACGGCATGGCACCCGATCTCGGCGGCTCGTCGCACCAATTCGTCGGGGTGCGAAGCCCCCTCCAGGAACGGGAAGTTCGTCTTGGCGTGGAGTTCGCAATACATGAGTCGCGCCAAAAAAGCGAGAGCAACACTTATCGAAAAACGCAGTACAATTTCCCAAAGCGATCAGCCATCGCGCGCGGCAACCAAGGACTATCCAAAGGAACCATGCAGAAACCAACGCCCGTCTTGCAGGCGGCGGTAAAGCCAAAGGTGGGAACCGTCCTCCCATTCCGTGCGATAGTAATCCCGCGCGGTCGTTCGACCACGCCACCAACCGGTTTCGATGCGTTCCGGTCCCCATGCGCGAACTACGGCAAACCACTTGCCGCCGTGAAAGCAGCGATAAGGCGGGCCGTCGGGATGGGCCGCCATCACGGCAACCGGAATCGGTCGGCCGTATAATCGCGTCGGTCGGGGACCGAGGTCCGGCAGTGCCGTGGCGCGGAAGGGGCTTCGCTTTCGGGCAGAAAATATCGGAAATCCCTCCCAGGCCAATTCCGGCTGGTATTCGGCTCGCAAAACGGGTTGAAGCACGCGCTCCTCCCCCAAACGAGCGGCAAGCCGCTCTACCAATCGCCCCCAGCGAAGGGTTCGTCGCTCTTCCCGCAATCCCTCGAACAACCAACCTTGCCTGGTTAACAGCGGCGCTGTCTCCGCCGCCGTAACGCGCACTCCCCACACCGCTCCCGGCAGATGGCACCGCTCCAGTCGCAAGTGGAGGACTTCCAAGATACGCTGCGGGTCGGATGCGGGAGTGAAAAACGCCAAGGAATCCTCTACCTTTCCGCCACCTTCGCAGTGAACGGTTACCGCCAACCTTGTAATACCACGATCACCCGTCGCGGTTTGCAATAACAAAAGCTCCACGGCGCGTTGCAGACAAAAAGCCAGCGCCTCGGGCGAAGTGCAGGGGTACTCCAGGCATTGCGTTACGGAATTCTCTTCCGGAGGTTGCCAGGGGGGCAGGATTTCGGTTCGGCGTCCGGTTATCTCTTCCCACCGCCGCCAGGTATCGCGGCCGAATCTCGCGGCAATTGCGTCAGCCGGTATTTCCATGAAATCGGCGACCGTGCGAATGCCCAGCTCCCGGCAACAGTCCACGATCTCTTGCCGAAATCCTAGTGCCGCAATGGGGTAGCGCCGAAGGAATGGGATTCCCTGCCCCGCTGGAATCCAATACACCCAAGAGAGCCGCTGCGGCAAGGCGGCATCCTGGGCACGAAGTGCCGCCCCCCTGGTAAAGATCGTCGCCATGCCGATCGTGTCTCCGAAGGCGATACGAACCGGTGGCGTTCCCAAGTCATCGCAATCGGCCAGAATCTCCGAGACCAACGCCAGTTCCGAGGACCAAAGGTGCGATAGCCCTGTCAAGTCCAAGATCACAGCGCGGTCGTCAAGGGGGTCGAGGAGCACGGTGGGGGTGTACCGCGTCAGACGATGGGCCAGAACATCGCGGAGCGAATGTCTCGCTTCAGCCCCAGACCCTGTTTTGTTGGGGACGGCGTGCGGCATCGGCACGGAGTCTTTCGGCCAGTCTCCAATGATCAGGCAAAGGATACGTCGGTTCATGCACGAGTACCTCCACACTGCGGCCGGGAATCATCCCCCGTGCGGCGAGCAGATGAATCCGCAGCCGACGGGCCTCCGATAGCGTATCGCCGGGACGCGGCCAAGGCCGTGGTTCCACGAGCAAACGCACGGCAGCCCAGCACGGCGAATGTCGAGCCGCCTCTGGCCGCAGGATCAAGCCCAGCCCTCCGCTTTTTTCCGCAGCCAACTGAAACCGCCGCATTGCGATGTCACTCACCCGCGGAAACGCGGCGAACACAGCCGCTACGTTTTCATCGGCCAGGGATTGGTAAACCGCCCAAATGGCGTCTTGCCGTGAGGCTGGGCGGACGAGGAGGAGCTGCGCCGGATCGATCCCCCGCTGGAATGCCACTGGTGGATAGAACGTGCCCGCCCCGTCCACGATGACCGCTGCTCCCCCGCGGCGACAGGCCGCCGCTGCCAATCGCAACGCCAGGTCCTCGGCACCCGAGCCGGGGCGATCCGACAGCCACTCCACGAGGCCCCCCATCGGAATCCCACCGGAGAGCAATCCCTCGTCGATCTCCCGAATCCCGGTTTGCAATCGCGGGCTTTCGATCTGAGACAGGGGCCGCAGCCCCTCCACCCGTCGCCGCAGCTCTTCCACGATACGACGCACGGAAAGCTCGGCGAGGGATGCGGTGTGGGATGCGTGCGCGATGGTATTCATGGTGGGTAGTCTTTCACAGGGATTCTCGTCGCTGGCTCTCGTCACTGCAAAACGGCTCGCCCTCCTGTCATTTCGAGCGGAGCGAGAAATCTTGCGAAGTCTTTTGCAGGAATTCGCCTCGCTGCAAAACCACTCGCGCTGCTGTCATTTCGAGCGAAGCGAGAAATCTCGCCGTGAACGGTTACCATGGTGGTACCAAGGGCTTTCCGGGGATGCGGTACTTGTGTACATGTAGTGTACTTTTGTATCTTGTCGGCGTCAAGCGGAAAAGACTTGCATGAGGTTTCATCCTGCACAGGGGCCGCGTCCTTCCCCTTTGCATCACCCAACGACGAAGAACGCAGGGGCCAGAAGACGCGCCAATGGCTCAATAGCAATGGGCACGCTCAACAATCTCAACAATCTCGAAAAGCTCAATAAGCTCGGCAGTCGCAACAAGTTCAGAAAGCGTAGCAACTTCAACAAGCGTGATAAGCGTGACAAGCTCAACAATTGCGACAAATGTGACAAGCTTGACAAGAAAAGAGGCAGGCCCCCCCATCTGGCGGCCATCAACGGAAGCACGGCCGGGCAGGGAACGCTTTACCCACTAGAGTAGAGATCGGAAGCCCCCTTCGCGCAGTGATGGGGGATTCCAGCCGATCGGTTATCGTCAGCACAAGAGACGGAAGGCCGCGATCACGCCTCCTGCGAGGCCGGCTCTTCCTGTGGCTCTACCTTGGGAGGGACGAACTTAGGCGCGGGATTGGTTTGCCGATCTTCTTCGTTTTCGCGGGTCTTGGGGGGGGACGGCTTGGAGGTTTCCATGGCCGCCGACTTCAGTTCGTCCTCGATCCCCTGCAATCCCTTCTTGAACTCCATGAAGCTTCGCCCCACGGAGCGAGCTACCTGCGGCAGACGGTTGCCGAATAGCAGCAGTGCGACGATCATGATGATGATCATCTCTCCGCCACCCGGCATTCCAAACTGTGCCCATAACGGAGCCATGCACACCATCTCCATTTTGATTCGGGAACCGGCCGTGATGCGAGGCGACGCCTCGCGAATCTACGGTCGGTGCTACGTCAGCTCGTCTTGGAATCTTTCTTCTCGTCGGTTACGGCCTTATCCGTCCCGTCATCTTCGCCGGAGAGGCCCTTTTTGAACTCGACGACCCCCCGCCCGAGCGACCTCATCACGCTGGGGAGTCGATTCCCAAACAGCAGTAAGATGATCACGCCGATGATGAGCATCTCCATCGGCCCGGGCATGCTGAAAAAAACCGCAAAAGGTAGGGACACGGCGGGAACCTCCGAAATCGAGACAACGCGAATGGCGCGATACGACACGCCAACGGTGTCGGTGGGCGTCATCTATCATTATATTGTTGCCATCCGCCCGGTCAAACTACCCGCATCCCCCGGAGCGGCGCGTTTTCCACGGCTACATTGCCTGTCCCTCCGCTTCGGCTGCCCCATTTCGTCATTTCGGGAGCAGTAGCAAAGGGCAGCCCACTACGGCTCGCGTTCCAGGGCGTGTTCCCAAATCGTAACCGCGCTCTCCGCCTTGGCGATCACCGTGATGCCGCTCTCCGTGACGGTAAAGCCTTGTGATCGGTCCGCGTCGGGGTCGTAGCCGATCTCCATCCCCTCCGGGATGCGAACCCGTTTGTCGATGATGGCTCGGCGGACCTTGGCGTGTCGGCCGACTTCCACGCCCTCGAATAGAATCGAATCCTCGACCGTGGAATAACTGTTGATCCGCACGCGATGCCCAAGGATCGAACGCCGGACCGTGCCACCCGAGACGATCGTCCCATTGCAGACGATGCTGTCCAATGCCTGCCCACGCCGTTCCGCGTCCGCAAAGACGAACTTGGGGGGCGGGTAATTGGGTTGATACGTGCGAATGGGCCAGCGCTCATCGTACAAATTCAGTTCGGGGTCCACGCCGACCAGATCCATATTCGCCGCGTAAAAGCTGTCCAGCGTCCCCACGTCCCGCCAGTAGGAATTCCGCTTGCGGTTCTCATCCATGAACGGGTAGGCGAACACGCGGTGGTCCCGGAGGATCGAGGGAATGAGGTCTCGTCCGAAATCGTGGGAGCTACCCCGTTTCGTGGCGTCGCGGCACAATTCTTCGAACAAAAAGCGGCTGGGGAAGACATAAATCCCCATCGAGGCGTAGCACCAGCCCGGCTCTTGCGGAATGGATCTGGGGAACTCGGGCTTCTCTTCGAAGCCCACCACGCGATTGTCGCTGTCCACCTCCAGCACTCCGAATTGGCGGCTGGCGACCTCGCATCGTTCCTTGAGCACGCCGATCGTGGCATCCGCCCCGCAGGCAACGTGATACTCCACGAGCCGCCGATAATTCATTTTGTAGATATGGTCGCCCGCCAGGATGACCACGTAGTCCGGCTGTTCCTTTTCGATGGCATAAATGTTCTGATAAACGGCGTCGGCGGTGCCCTGGTACCAATTCTCGTCGATTCGCTGTTGCGGTGGCACGACGTCAGCGAATTCCCCCAATTCACGGCAGAAATATCGCTGCCAGCCCATGTTGATGTGCCGATCGAGGCTCATGGCCTTGTACTGGGTAAGGATCAGGATCTTCCGCAGGCCGCTGTTCAAACAGTTCGACATCGTGAAGTCGATGATCCGGTAGGCCCCGCCGAAAGGGACGGCAGGCTTGGCGCGGTCGCGCGTCAAGGGATCGAGTCGCGAGCCTTTACCGCCCGCTAGGATCACCGCCAAGATTCGTTCTTGCGTCGCACTCATTGCAGGTCTCCTCGCATCCCGGTCCCAGCGGTTCGTGGAGATGGAATCACCCACCATTGCCGCCATCGAGGTTGGGCCCCCGATCGGGCCGCTAGCGAAGCGAATCCCGCGCCCGGCAACGGACAGCAGGCAATTTCCCGCCCTTCACCGCTTTGGCGACCATGTTCCTCGGCCATGCCCTCCAGTGACTCTCCCGTCACATTGTATCGGTTTCCCGTGGCGTGTAGGTACTCCTCTGCCCCACAGTTGCGGGAGTTGTGGATTGGGTGAATAGAGACGATCCCGATTTCCTGTCAACCGCCGCGGAAAGGGTGGGCCACCGCGGAAAAGGTGGGCCGCCGCGTGCTGCCTTCGGAGGCTGCCGCTGCCCATATTCGCCCCGACTCCCGCGGCCGCCCGCGTTCGCCATGACCCTCGCGACTCTGACCCGTTTCGGCACGATCGCAACAACCGGCTGGGATATACTCAAAACGGGGCGAATGTCATGCTTGGAAACACTCAAGACGGGGCGAATGTTACGCGACGGGGGATGGCAGCCCCTCATGCGGAGGTCTTCCATACGGTGGCAAAGGATTCCGCGTCGTGATCGATCCAGCGTCGTTGCCACAGCTCGAAAAATAGCAGTGCCCAGATCCGGTGGCTGTGGTTCCACGCACCGGTTCGATGCTCGTCGAGCAATCGCTGAACGGCCTCAGGGCGAAACCAACCGCGCTGGAGCGTCCGCGGATCGAGCAGGACATCGCTCGTGAATTGCGATAGCGGACCGCGGAACCAGTGGTCCAGCGGCACCCCGAATCCCATCTTGCCTCGCCGCCGGATCGCGGGGGGAATCAGGTCGGCGAACGATTCCAGCAGAATCCGCTTGCCTTTCCCCCCCCGCAATTTGGCATCGATGGGTAATGAGGCTGCCAGCTCTACCACTCGATGATCCAGAAATGGCGGCCGCGTCTCCAGGCTGTGCGCCATGGCGGCGATATCCACTTTTACCAGCAGGTCGCAGGGTAAATACGTGGTCAAGTCCGCCAGCGTGGTCGAGGTGATGATCTCACGATGGGAAGACCTAGCGTAATTCTCCAACAGGAACGCGGCGGGATCGTGACCATCGAGCGAGTGGAGGAAGTGGTCGGAATACAGCTCGGCGCGCCGCGCCAAGTTGAAGATGGCGATCCAGTCCAAATAGCGGCGCTCGGGCGATAGTTGCAGGGACTCGGCGAAGCGTCGCAGGCGGCTCCAAAACGACTTTTGCCTGCGTCGCGGCAAGGCGTGCCACCAGGGTGAAGCCAGCAAGCTGCGTACCGCGGAAGGCAAGGCGTCGAATCGTTGGCCGATCCGCATGGCCCAATACCGCGGATAGCCCGCGAAGAGCTCATCGCCCCCGTCGCCGGTGAGAGCCACGGTCACATGATGGCGCGTTTCACGCGAAACGTACCAGGTGGGGATGGCGGAGCTGTCGGCGAACGGTTCATCGTAGTGCCAAACCAGCCGGTCCAAGATTTGAACAGCGTCCGGCTCGACGCGAAATTCGTGATGTTCTGTGCCGAAAGCCTGGGCCGCCACTTTGGCATAGTTGGTCTCATCGTACTCGGCGATGGGGAAGCCGATCGAAAACGTCTTGACCGGGGACTTGGAATGCCGCTGCATCAAGCCGACCACGATGGTCGAGTCGATCCCGCCGGAAAGAAAGGCCCCCAACGGAACCTCGGATTCAAGGCGGATGCGGACGGCATCACTGAGGAGGTCGCGGAGCTTCTCCCCCGCCGCCGCAACCTCGCGATCCGACAGCTCGCCATTGAAGTCGGGTTGCCAGTAGGGGCGAACATGCAGTTCGCCGCCTTCCAGAATGGCCATGTGGGCCGGCGGGAGTTTGTGGATGTTGCGATAGATCGATCGGGGATGGGGAACATACTGATAGACCAAGTAATCATCCACCGACGCGGGGTCGATTTCCCTTGGCATTTCCGGCAGGGCGAGCAGGGCCTTCAGTTCGCTCGCGAAAACCAGTCGACCGGCCTGGTGATGGTAGACCAGCGGCTTTTCTCCCAGCCGATCGCGTGCCAGGATCAGCCGCCGCCGACGTTCATCCCAAAGGGCCAGGGCGAACATGCCGTTCACGTACTCCAGAAAGCGGTCTCCCTCCTGCTCGTAGAGGTGAATGAGCACCTCGGTGTCCGATTGCGTGCGGAATTGGTGCCCTTGCGATTGCAGGTGACCGCGGAGCGTGCGGAAATTGTAGATTTCGCCATTGAAAACCAGATGGATCGAGTCGTCCTCGTTGCTCATGGGCTGGTGCCCGCCCGACAGATCGATGATCGAAAGGCGGCGATGCGCCAGGCCGACGGAGACGGATGGCGAGCTGGTCGTGGGGGGCAGGGTTCGCAGGAGGTAGCCTTCATCATCGGGTCCGCGGTGATGCAAGGCGTCGGCCATGCGGCGCAGCGCGGCTGCGTTCAGACCCAGCCGCGGATCGGTCCACACGCCGCCGGCAATCCCACACATCAGATCTCTCCTCGACGATGGTGCATCAGTTGGTTGCAGCTCACGTTCATGTCACGACGGTGGAAGATCGCTGGCGGCCGGATGCGGTGCCATGCTCAGGAGTTCCTCGTAAAGCCGGCAGTAGCCATCGGCCATGCGAGTCAGACTGAACTCCCCCAGGGCACGGCGGCGACCGGCTTCGCCCATGCGACGGCGAAGGTCTTCTTCTTCGAGAAGCCTCTTGGTCTTCGCCGCCAAGGGAGCGCGGCCCTTCTTTCCCGGCGGGACCAGGAATCCGGTTTCCTCGTGGACGATCAACTCACGATTGCTGGGGATGTCTGTGGCAACCACCGGCACGCCGCAGGCCAGGGCCTCCAAAACGGCGTTGGATTGGCCCTCGTAGGCACTGGTGTTCCAAAGCACATCGAAATGCGGCAGCCATCTGTCCAAATCGTCACGGTGGCCGACGAAGTGGACCCGATCCTCGATCTCGATCTTATCGCGGTATTGCGTCAACCGCTCGCGGAGCGGCCCGTCCCCGATGATCAGCAAATGCACATCGTCACGAATGCGTTTGAGGAGATCGGCGGCCCAAATCGCGTCTTCCACGCGTTTCTGGGGCCAAAGTCGGCCGACCAATGCCACGACGCGGGCGTCGTCCGGCAGGCCGAATTCGAGCAGCATGGCCCGTCGCGAATCGCCGGTCGGAGGCGGGGGCGGGACCGCATTCGGGATGACCGTGATCTTTTCCGCCGCTATGCCGTGCGACGCGTAGAACTCCTTGACGTAGTGCCCATTCGCTACGATCCGCTGGCTGCGCTGTGCCAAGAAGCGGTCGATGGCGAAATGCCACCACGACTTCCAGTGGTCCGCGCACCGTTCTGACCCGATGATGTGGGGCACGCCGTTTCGCCACGCGGCCCAGCGTCCGTAAGCGTTGGCGGCGAACAGCCAGGTCTGCACAATGGTGGGCCGTATCTCGCGGATGACTCGGCTGAGGCGAAAATAGGCTGAGGGGTCAACCTTGGCCGACTTGCCAATCACCGTTACAGGCACGCCGGACGATTCCAAGGCTCTTTGATACGGTCCACCTCGCGTCAGGGCGCAAACTTGGACCGACCATCCGCGACGTTTCAGTTCGGTGGCTAGGAGCGTCAATTGCTTCTCGGCGCCGGCGCGATCCAGCGTGGGGATGATGTGCAGGACGGTTGGTGTTGCGGCCACAAGCTGCGTCCCAATGGCTTTCAGCGGATTCTCATTCGTGAGGTTCAGTTGAGCTACTCGCCTGCCCGCAGGTTACGGCCCCGGGAAAAGGCAGAGCCCTTCTCCTTTTGGGTGTATCAGTCCAATCGCCACGGGTCAAGACGAGCATGGTGGGCAAACCCGGGGCGATGCGCAAAACCCGGGAGGATTACCAGATGCAGCGCCGGATTCGGACGGGGGGAGCACACGCGACAGCGTCAGAGTCCCGCGTCATGCGCTCTTCTTTCGCGGGACGCCCGCGCGTCTCGCAATGCCCAGCGCGTGTCGCAGACTCCGGCACCTATCGCAAAATCCTGGGCCTGTGGAGGAATCGCGTGCCTATCGCAGAATCCCGAGCCTGTCGCGAAATCCCGCGTGTGTGGCAGAATCCCAGCTCGTCGCGGAATCCCAGCGCGTATCACAAAGGGCCGGCCTGCCGCTCCGCGATCAACTGCGAAAACAAATCCAAGTGCGCGTCGAGGACTTGATCGAAACGGAACTCCGCCTCGACCCTGGCTCGGGCATTCCTGGCTAGCGATTGTGCCAATTCGGTATCCCCGAGTAGTTGCAGGATAGCCTGGGTCAGGGCCTCGGGCGATTGCACAGGGATGAGCAGCCCCTCCCGACCCTCGCGGATCAAAAGGCGGTTCCCCGGGATGTCCGTGGCCACGATGGGCAAGGCGGCCTCCATCGCCTCCAGCAGCGCCAAAGGCATCCCTTCCTGGTGCGAGGGAAAGACGAAGAGGTCTGCCGCCACCAGGAAATCGCGGACATCGTCAAAGGCGCCGGGCAAGGCGACGTGGTGTTGGAGGTTGCGGGCACGTATTGTCCTCCGCAACGGCCCTTCCTGCGGTCCCTCGCCCACCAGCCACAGCCGGGCATCCGGGCAACGGCGAACGACATCGCTCCAGGCCTCGACCAGCTCCATCAATCCTTTGCCAGGATGCAGTCGCCCGACGTACACCGCTAGCTTGGCGGAGGGGCCCAGTTGGAGTTGCGGTTGGAGATGGGCCAGTGCCATCCGGGCAGAGTCGCAGTCTTGCGGGCAGGGCGAGGGACGGACCGCGATCCCGTGTGGCAAGAGGTGCAGGCGCTCCCGGGGGTAACCCGCCTCGACCAACTCGCCGAAGACTTGCGGGCTGGGCGCCGTGATGGCGTCCGCCAAGCGGCAAACCTTGCGGATCTGCTGACCCCAAAGGGCCGCACGCTGCCAGGCGCAGTCGCCCGTAGGCCCACTCCCCGGCGCAAACAGGACCACGGGATGCCATCGCGAAACCGCCCGAATTGCTGCCCAGGCGTCGTGTTTCAGCATGGCCGTGTAAACGACATCGTATTCGCCGGCGTGCCGCCGCAGCCAGCTCCGCAACGCGTAAACGTATCGCAACGTGCCCCAAAACCGGAGGCTTGGGTTGGGCAGGCGAATGACGGGATAGCCGTGAAACTGGATGTGCTGGGGCCACGCCGGGTCGAGCCGCGCGGTCAGCAGCGTGACCGCGCGGCCCCGGCCAACCAGGCCTGCGCCAAGCTCGGCCATGAACCGCTCGGCGCCGCCGATCAGCGGCCAAAAGCGCCGCGTAACCAACACGACCCTCGGCCGAGCCGTCACGCCCCCGCCTCCCCGGTGAGCTCCTGCGGATCCAGGGCAGCGACGTAGGGCAAGTTTCGGTAACGGCCCAGGTAGTCCATCCCGTATCCCACCACGAAAACGTCCGGGATATCGAACGCCTTGATATCTGCTTGAAGGGGTACCCGGCACCGCCCTTCCTTGGCCAAAAGCACGACCGTGTGAACGCGGTTCGCGCCAAGGTCGTCGAGCTGAGGGACGAGTTCCCACAACGTCTCGCCGGTGTCGAAAATGTCCTTTACCACCAGGACGTCGCGCCCCTCCACTACCGGGGCCAGGACATCGGGATTGATGACCAGGGGACCTGGCCGCCCCGGGGATTCCGTCGTTTGTCGAGACGATACCATTTCCAAGTCAAAAGGCGTCTTGATGCGGCGCACGAGGTCCGCCAGGAAAACCACGCTGCCCAGCAGCAGGCCGATCAACGTCAGCTTATTTCCGCCGTAGCGTTCGTCGATTTGGCTTGCCAGCCGATCCAACGCCTCCTGCAACTGCGCTGCGGCGACCACGGTCTTCATAGCGTCTTCTCCCTCGGATCATGGATCACTTTGCAATTCACGACGTAAAAGGAACGACAGGTCTCTGATGGCGATTTCTCCCCACCCCTTGCGGAGGGAATTGCGGAGAACAGCGATCTTCGCGGTGGCAGAGCGAACAGCATTGTTTCCACCGCCATAACTTCCACGGAAATTGCCTGCGCAGCCAAAACTTCCACGGCCATTGCTTCCCCATTTCCACGGCCCTATGTTCCACTCGCCCACGTCTGCCGCGCTTTCGTGCCTGAACGCGTCTTTTTCATTCACTCTGCCGGGCGGATGTGCAGGCAGCAGCAACCCTCCTCGCCGGGTTGCCATGTGTCGGCGTGAAAGCGGAAGCCGGCACTTTCGAATGTGCCGTAATCCACCTCGGCGGCTATGCGGCACAGCCTCGCCACTATCTCATCCGGCAAACCGGCCTCTTGCCAGGCTTTCCGCAAGGGGCATCGGTGAAAGTAGATGTCCAGCCCTTGGGCAGAGCTTTGTAATACCTCGGGCTGAAACATCCGCCCCTCATCCGGGATGTCGGCCAAAAAGGCGGGCTTCAGTCCGTCGATGTCGCTCGGGCCATAGGGTCGGAACTTGCGACCGACTTTCTCGCCTCGCCGGCGGATGGCCCGCTTCATGATCTCTTCCGCCCGCCGGGCACCCAACTCCGCGGAAAGCTCTTCATACAAATGCCAATAGATCAGGGCGCGATTCTTGTACGAATCGTACAGACGCCGCCGCAATTCACTTTCGATGGGGTTGCCACTCGTGGATGCATTCATGGTCGAGCTTCCGCCACCTATATCAAGTGCTGGGATTGCAAGCCCTGAAGTTGCTCAGGATCTTACCCGTGAAATCCGCCCATCACCAACAGCCCTCCTGAACACGGGAAAGGCAGGCCCGAGGTCGACGGGTACTCCAGCGTCGGTGACGGGGCCTGCGCATCGTCGCTGACAGGGGCATTCGCCTCCATTTCATCATAACGAATCGATGGTGCGGCAAGGAGACTATCTTGCCGCGGCTCCGCGGACACGCTAGCCTATGACTTCGGACGCAGCCCGCCGTGCGGTAACCGGAGCGGTTGTGTTCAGGATTGCGAAGCTTGCCGCGGTGAAGCTATTGGTATTCGCAAGAGATCGTTTTTCTAAACGTGTCATGAAGCGAGGGATGTGGCATGGCCAAGCGGGGAGAACCACGATTCGCCATCGGAGTCGATTACGGCACGAACAGCGTGCGGGCGGTGATTGTGGATGTCGCTGACGGTTCGGAAGTGGCGACGTCGGTCTATGCTTATCGGGGCGGCGACCACGGGGTCATCCTCGATCCCAAGAATCCCAATCTTGCCCGACAAAACCCGGCCGACTATGTGGAGGGCTTTTACCGCGTGGTTCGGGGCGCGATCCGTGGAGTTTCCAGAGACGCTGGTTTTCGCCCTGAAAACGTAGTCGGAATCGGTGTCGATACGACTGGCTCCACCCCCTTGCCGGTGGACCAAGATGGGTTGCCCTTGGTGTTCCAGAAGGCGTTCCAGAACAATCCCGCGGCGCAGGCCTGGTTGTGGAAGGATCACACGGCCTATCAGGAGGCGAGCGAGATCACCGAAAAGTCCCGGGCCATGGGCTTGCCCTACCTGGCCAAGTGCGGTGGAACCTACAGCTCGGAGTGGTTCTGGTCCAAGATATTGCATTGTCGTCGGGCACATCCCAAGGTCTTTCAAGCCGCTTATGCCTGGGTGGAATTGGCGGACTTCGTTCCGGGCTTCATCACCGGCAATCTGAAGCCGGGGACCATGCCGCGGTCGATTTGCGCGGCGGGTCACAAGGCCATGTATCATGAGGACTGGGGCGGCTTGCCATCGGAGGAGTTCCTCGCCGCCCTCGACCCGGACCTGGTCCAAGTGCGTCGCCGATACGCGGATCGCGCCTTGCCATCCGACCGCCAGGCCGGGCGACTGGATCCGGCAGTGGCCAAGAGGGTCGGTTTGCCGCCGGGGATTCCCGTTGCCGTGGGGGCCTTCGATGCCCATATGGGGGCTGTGGGAGCCGGGATCAAGCCGGGGACCCTGGTCAAGATCATCGGTACCAGCACCTGTGACATGATGGTAGTGCCGATGCCGCACGAACTCCCCGACATCCCGGGGCTGTGCGGCATCGTTCCCCATTCCATCGTGCCGGGGATGTACGGCCTGGAGGCTGGTCAATCGGCGGTCGGCGACATCTTCAATTGGTTTGTGCACTATCTCGCCCCGGCAGCCTACACTGGCAAAGGCGATCCGCACGAAAACCTGACCCGGCAGGCCCAGGCCCTGAAGCCCGGCGAAAGCGGGCTATTGGCCCTGGACTGGAACAACGGCAACCGCACGATTCTGGTCGACCCGCTCTTGACGGGCCTGCTGGTGGGGCAAACGTTGTCCACGACCGCCCCGGAGGTATATCGCGCTTTGGTGGAGGCCACGGCCTTTGGCGCATGGACCATCATCCGACGGTTCGAGGAGTACGGCGTGGCGGTAAAGGAGGTGGTCAATTGCGGCGGGATCGCGGAAAAGAATCCCTTCGTGATGCAGCTTTATGCCGACATCTGCAATCGGCCCATGAAAATCAGCCGCGCGTCGCAGACCTGCGCGTTGGGCGCCGCCATCTTCGGGGCCGTGGCGGGGGACGCGTACAACTCGGTGGCGCAGGCACAGCAACGCATGACGGGTACGAAACCCACCGTCTTTCGACCCCGCAAGGCCGCCGCTGCGGTCTATGCCGAGCTATATTCTCTGTACCGGCAATTGCACGATGCCTTTGGGCTACCCGGCGGGCAAGGTAACATGTACGAGGTGATGAAGCACTTGATTGCCATCCGCAAACGGGTTCGCGGGGAGAAATAGCAGCCACCGGCTGCGGAACGTTTGGCGGGCGAAAAGTGGCAGCCCTCCGGGACCCGTCCCTCGCAGCCCCAAAGGTGTGTGCTCCCCTCGTGGGAGGAGACAGCAATGGACTTGATGGAACTTCGCGAACAAGTCTGCTTGGCGAACAAACTCCTTGCCGAACACGGGCTGGTATGCCTGCACTCGGGGAATGTCAGCGGGCTGGATCGGGAGAGCGGTCGCCTGGTCATCAAGCCGTCCGGCGTCGATTACGAGACGCTTACGCCGGAGGATATGGTGGCCGTTGGATTGATCACGGGCAAAGTGCTCGATTCACGCTTGCGTCCCAGCGTGGACCTACCACACCATCTGCACCTTTACCGCAATCTGCCGGGGGTCCAAGGGATCACGCACACGCACAGCACGTATGCCACGGCCTGGGCGGCCGCGGGACGAGCCATTCCCCTTTGCCTGACGCCCATCGCCGACCATTTCGGGGCAGAGATTCCGTGCGCTCCCTACGTGGATAACGAGGGAAACAATATCGGCCAGGCGATCATGCGGCACCGCAATCGCGCTCCCGCCATCCTGCTTGCAAATCACGGGGCGTTTACCTGGGGGCCTACGGCCATCGATTCCATCAAACTGGCAATCGTCCTGGAAGATGTGGCGAAAAAGGCCTTTTTGGCTGCCCAGTTGGGCGGGCCCATACCAATCCCCCCCGATGAGGCCCGCAAATGGTACGATCGCTATCACCACGGTTACGGTCAAATTGTGCCCCCCCGAACGCCCTCGACCGTAACGCGGTCGGGCGGTTAGCACTACTGGGCAAAGTACGATGGATGGCACGATCTGCCCGGTGTATTTCGCAAGGCGTTATGCCCCATCACCACAAGACAATGAGCCAAGCAAACCATCCTGCCCCGTAGTATGAGGTGCGGAAACACGGCGTCCATCAGTTCGTGGCCGTTCCATTCGCGGAAGCGCCTGCGTCCCCTGACTGCGGCGTGGTGGGCGGCGACTGCGGCTCCGTGGAGGAACCCGAAGCGGCTTTGGCCTTCTCGCGGCGCATAAACTCTTCAATACCACGCTGGAACGTGTCTTCCGCCTCTTCGTCAGGGCTTTTCTGTGACGGGGCACCCGGGCCAGGCTGCGAGCCTTGCCTCGGCAAACTGTCGGAGCGGCGATGGCCCAGCAGCAGGAAGGCCACCACGGCCACGACGAGTGCGATCGCCGCGGCGATTAGCGAAAGCACAAGACGGCGAGCAACACTCCGCCAGACCCAAGAGCCGACTCCCCGTGCCGTGGTCGCTGCCTCCGGCGACGGCGTCTCGGCCGGACGGGCGTCGTCCGCTCCAACTGCTTCCTGTTGTGCCTCGGCCGTCGCGAGCAGGGGAGGCTGGTGCGAAAGGCGGGCATCCTGGCCGGGTAGCGGGCTGGCCTGGGGCACGCCGCCCGCCCGCGGAGCGTTGGGCTGAGGTTCCGAGGCAACTTCCTCCAAAGGTCTCGCCCGAACCAGGCGTTGCGCATGCCTCTCTTCCCACTGCTGGATCGCTTCCACTACCGAGTCAGCGCGGGCTGGGCGCTGGTCGGGCGACTTGGACAGCATCCAGCCGCACAGCCGAACCAATTCTTCCGGCACGTCGGGACGCAAGGATGCCAGCGAAGGCGCCGGGACCATCTGGTGCTTCAGGATTCGCTCGGTCACGCTCCCGTCCGCGAAGGGCGGCCGACCCGCCAAGGCGAAGAACAACGTGCAGCCCAACGAATAGATGTCCGCCCGACCGTCCAGGGAACTCGATTGCATGGCCAGCTCCGGGGCCATGTAGTCCACGCTTCCCAAAACACCTTCCCGCGACTCCGTTGCGGCCGCACGCTCGCCTTGAATCAGCCGGGCCATCCCCAGGTCCAAAATCTTCACCACCCCCTGAGGATTGAGCAGCAGGTTGGCTGGCTTGATGTCGCAGTGCAAGATCCCGTGTTCGTGAACGTGTTTCAAGCCTTCGGCCGATTGCCGGATGACGTCCGCCGCCTCGACGACGGGCAAGGGGCCGTGTTGATCCACCAGTTCTTGCAGGCTCTCGCCCTCCACATACTCTATGACCAGATAGTATTGGTCCCCCACCGTATCCACATTGTAGGCGTGGACGATGTTGGGATGATCGAGCGCGGCGATGGAGCGGACCTCGGTTAGGAATTGCGCCACCGCCTCCGGGTTGCGGCCGATCCGCGGTGAAATCAATTTGATGGCGGCACGACGATGCATCGTGACGTGCTCGGCCAAATAGACCTCGCCCATTCCACCCCGGCCCAGTAACCGCAACAGCCGATATTTCCCCAGGAAAAAGTTGCGGCGACCTCGCAGAAGCTCTGAAATCTGCCAATCCGTCAGCAAGCCGTGCTCTTTCAGCCAAGCAAGCACGCCTTTTGGGTCGGGCGAGGGATGATCGCGAAGAAGATGCCGCCATTGCTCTTCATCGAGCAGCCGGCTCTCCCGCAACCCTTGAATGACGGCGTCATTCATTGAGACGGACATACATTACCCTGAGTGCTCGTGCGACTCGGCGACGAAGTTCGGTCACTTTTTCTCGGGGGTGGAACCGGTTGCCGCAGCCGCCGGTTGGATCGACACGGGAAACGGCCCTACGGCGATATCGTCGGAAATCCCCTGGCTTTCACCACCGTCATTATGCAGGTTGGCCCCCACCGAGTACACTTTCCAGCCCTCTTGTTGCCGTACCAATCGCAATTCCTGCCCGTCGAAGGGATCACGCCTCCAATCCGCCGGCATGTCCACCTCACGAAGACTGGTTGGAAAGGTGCCGGTCGCGGACAACTGCTCCATGAGCCGTCCGGCGACCAGAATCAATCGGCGCAAGGCCTCCACGCGATACGCCTCCGCCAAGGCCGAATGCAGGGAGGGGGCCGTCATCTTCGCGGCATCCTCCCGGGGAGATACATACTCGTCGATCCGCACGCTAGCCACGTCTCCATAAGTACCGCTTTGCAGGCCCGATTCCAGACGCTCAAAATACTTCAGATAGTTCAGGCGAAAGCGATTGTACGCGTACTGTTTCCAGTACTTCTCTTTATCCGGGTAGCGCTCGGTCAAGGTCAAACCACAGGCCCGTTCCCGCCGCACCATCTCCATCATGCGGTCGCGGAGCGGGGACGCTTTCGCCAATGCATCGAGTATCGGCCGGGCCTCTGCAAGCCCAGCTTCGCGCAGCAGCACCGGGACCAATTCCAGCGTCTGTCTTTCTGTGAACATCTCGGTTTGCAGCGCGATTGCGCCCGACTTCGGCTCGCACCGCCGTGCGAACTGCAACATCACCTGGATGATATGCTGTAGCTCCGCCCAATCCTTGTCCTCGATCACCAGCAGGGCGCGAAAATGCAGCGCTCGGGCGATCTTGCTTTGCATCTGAGTGGCCGCGACGGCTTGCTGCATGAACTGCTCTGGCGTGGCCGTGGCTGGCGGCAGCTCTCCGGCGGGCGGACTGGCCGTCCACTTTTCCACTGTCGCCACCAGATCAGGATGGGCTGCAAACGCATGACGCGCCCGCTTCAAACCCTGCTCGTTGTAGCGACCGTCCGTGAGCACCGGCGGGGCATACGAATCCTGCAACGGCTTGCATATTTCTTTGGCATCGGCCAGAGCCGCCTGGAAAAGCCGCCTGCTCTCCTCCGCGTCTCCCTGATGTTCGGCTGCCGCCAATTCCTGTATCACCTCGGCCAAATTGGTCGGCGCCCCGGCCTCTTTGATCTTCGCCAGCTTGTCGGCGACCGCAGCGCTCGAGACACGCGTCAGAACGACGAAGACCGCCAGAACGCACAATCCAACCACGATGGCTACCAGGATCGCCCAAAGAGTTCGCTTTTTTTGTGCCACAATTCGCTCTCTCCAAAGTGTCATCAATTCTCCCTACAGCCCAAAGTCCACTTGATTGCATGACGTGTGCGGCATTTGTTGCGAGGCGTTATGCCCCACCACCACGAGATGTTGAGCCAAGCAAACCACCCTGTGCTGTAGTACTATGCCGAAGATCGAAAGGCGACCAGAACCCGTTTGGCCCACAAACGATCCGATTACGCTGAGTCCTGTTCCAAGAAGTAGATTCTGGCCGCAAGGGAGACCTGGGAAGGCGGGCTTGTTTTCGACGGATTTGCACAAAACCGCCTGACTCCACCAGCTCGCGCCTATTATGGTCTAAAACACTACCCAATAACAAGCATCCGATCTTGGTCGGTCCCCGGATGCGTTCACGCGACCTCGGCCAACGTCGGCAAGACTACCGAGAATACGCGGCGTGCGGAGCTGCTCGAAAATGTCCCCCGGTCGCTCGCCGCCCCGGCATGGCTCGTTACCTTGAGACGGCCCTGCTTTGACGCTCGTAATTGACGGATCCCGAACTTGTCATTAGACTTGCCGATAAGGTCGATGCACAGTCCTTAGCAATCCAGTGGAACGCGCCGGCCGTCCTAGACCAAAGCCCTCGTGAAGGACCGGCAGGGGGAACGCTGGGGTCGAACGGTATGACGGACTGGGCCGTGGCGATACGCCCCAGCGGCTGCGAACGGCACCGCCCCCGCGAGGCTGTGGAACAAGCATCTGGCAAAGCAATTCGTCGCGTGGGCGAGGCCCTGGCAGCCCCCGGCGGATTATTCCTCGGGCCTGTAGCTCAGCGGTTAGAGCAGGGGACTCATAATCCCTTGGTCGGGGGTTCGAATCCCTCCGGGCCTATTCCCGTATTCGCACGAGATTGCACACACTCGCAAAACGCGGTAATTGACGGGGTTTCTTGATGTTGCTTCCGCTCTGTGCGACTCAATTCGGGCGTGGGCACGGCCATTTTTATGGTCACTGGTAGGGCCACGGCTGGGGCCACTTTTGTGACCGCTGGTAGGGCCGCTGGGGGGACTGTACTTGCCCGGCGGAAATCCGCGTCGCTTGGCTCCACGTAATGTTTGGCCGCAATGGCGGGCGTGTTCCCAATCCACTTGCAAACGGTCGCGATTGGGAACTCGGCGGTCAGGTCGGTTTCGCGGACGGATTGGTAACGGTCTTCGCCATTTTCCCACGCCACATCATGGTCAACATTGGATGAATTCCATGATGGCGACCTACAGCGAAGACATCGCCAAAGATCACTCATTCGGCAGCGCGGCGGCGGAGAAACTCTTGCACCTTCTCGATCGTGAACGGCGGGTCGTGTCGGTGAACCACCGCGTGACAATTGGGGCAGATCGGCCGAAGGTCCGCTATTGGATCAACGGTGTACTCTTGACCGATCTCGGATAACGGGCGAAGGTGATGTACATGGATAAATCCTTCCGCCACTTCCCCGTACACCTCGCCAAAGCTGAATCCGCAGATGCAGCACCGCGTCCCGTAGTTTTGGAGGCAGAGCCTGCGGGCCTCTGGGTTGCGCTCGTAGGCGTTCACTGAGATGGGTTTAAAGGCTCCCTCGACGAGGGGTCGCGCGGACTCTGGGACCTCTTCGGGAAGCGGAGGGAGGCTATCCACCACCCAACCAAGCCGTTCCATCGCCTCCGCAACCTGGGGATGCATGATCCAATACCACTTTCCGTTGTGATTCTCTACTTTCGCTAGGGCCTCAACGAATACATCCTCCTTTTGATAGTTTACTCTTTGTGCGACCTTTCGCCCTAGCTTGCCATAAACGCTATTGGCGGTCGGAAAATTGGAGTAGCCGACGGCCTCGGCCAGTTCCGGCGCCGTTACCGTGCGATTAGGGACGTGGTAATGCGCACAGAACATCTTTCGCTCCAACTCTTTCATGTTGGTCATGTCGCGAAATGCGCTACATATTGCTCGGGCGATGGCGGACGAGTTGAGGAGGGTAAAGACATGCCGTCTAAATGCGATCGTAGAGGATAGTCTTCCACAAAGCGTTGGAATCCGAAGGATGGACGATGCTTCTACTCATCGTCGCTAAGCAGCGAAGGAAACTGCACGCCGTACTTGGCTCTGAGCTCCATCCGGGCGGTTTGCTCGACAGTGGCGAGTTTAGCCTGGGTCAATGCGAGGTTCGTGATCGCTGCCCCCAGGGCCGCAGGATCATCGTCCTCCTCCAACGAAGCTAGCGTCTCCAGATTCGCCTTCACCAAATCACAAATCGCGTCTTTGCAGTGCACGGCTGCCGGATCGACATTGGCATCTTCCAGATTCTCTAGAAACTGAACCATACCCAAACACGAACCCGCGAAAACCCGCAGCGACGCTTTCTGCTCCCGCGGTGACATATTCTCAAATTCATCGGAACTCGCACTTAGCTCATGCCAAACCTGCATGGCTGTCTTGATTGTCAACCAATATCGGGCTGTCGCGAGTGCCGAATCGGAAATCGCGTTTTCGTTGGGGGAGGGCAGGCTTCGAGGGCCGGGCAGGTCGATCAGGTCGGCCTGCGGCAGGAGTGCGAGCACTTGCTCGGCGGAGACCGCGAAATTGAGGTTTTGAGCCTTAACAAAGCCCCATGTATTCACGCCAACCACCCGGCCCTGGGCATCCGCTAGCGGGCCACCGCTGTTACCCCGCGAGATGGGCGCCGACGTTTGGACCCAGCGCATTTCCGAATTGGGCACACCGTGCAGATTGGAGGGATTTCCCATTTCTTCCGTGGTACGTATTCCGCTGACGATCCCCTCCGTGATCGTCCCCGTCAATCCCAATGGCGCACCATAGGCGTACACTCTTTCCGCTAGTTCCGGCACGTCCGCCCGCAGGGGCAAAACGGCGGGCGGGTCTTGCAGATTGTCCACGGCCAAAAGCGACAGGTCGAACTGCGGATAGACTGTCCCGCGACTAACGCCAACAATAGTTCCATCATGCAACCGTATTTGTATGGCACTGGCGTCTTCGACCACATGGGAATTGGTAACGAATAAGAAGCCGTGCGTCGCATACTTGATGAAAAAGCCGCTCCCCTGGCCTTTGTCGGTTAGGACGGTACCCGATGCCTTCCGTACTTGGTCGATCCAACGAGGCGAATGGTCCTCCGTTTTATCAGAGGGTGCCTGCGGTTCGCTCGCCACCGTGGTGCCGGGGGTTGACTCCTTCGAGTCACCCGTACCTTGCGCATCACCGGTCGCGACATCTGGCGGTGCGACGGGGGGCGGATCATTGCGCGTTTCCGCACGTGAGTCGGTGGGGCGCATCTCGCGTGGACTTTTGCTAAGCGAGAAGACCAAGGCTACCCCCACCAACACCACCAGCCCACAGGCGACGGCCGCGCCGACTAGCACGCCCCTTTGCTTCGCAAACCAGAATAAGTCAGTTTTGGATGAGGCAAGAGGTGGCGGCACCGGAGCAACAACCTGGTGCTGCCTCGAAATCGGCACGCCGCTTGGATCGGGAATATTTGCGGCTCTTGAGCTACCAGGGAATATCACCTCCAAGGGGAACCACTTGCGCTGATCTAGGGATACTTGCGTCCCGGGTGGAATACCGCCTTCCCGGGCGAGTTCGAGAATGCCGTCCTCTGGAAACGGCCCCCGAACCTTCTGGTCCCACATCACATAGAATAGTCGTGGTTTCATCGCGTGCGCTCCCACCCCTTGGGCAATATTGCACTGTGTACCAGCGTACCCATCGATGCTTTGACCACAAAAACGGGTGGAAAATATTACGGCTCCCTTCCATCGTGCAGCGATCTATTGCGAGTATCCGTAATCCCCGCCGCGGTCCCAAAGTTCTCCGTCTTTTTGCACCAGTAATAGCCGATAGCGAAAACCTGCTTTTACGATGGCAGCACGAAAGATGGGCCAACGATCAAAGGTGTCGTCCCATAACCCAATGTCTAATCCATTTCCCGCTCGGCATGCCTTCAGCCGCTGGACGATGGCCGGGCCGTTGTCTGGACTGATGAGAATGCCGCGATCGGGGCGTGGCGTGACGACAAAGCCGTTGCCGTCTTCCTCCAGGACCAAGAACTCTCTCGTGTTCAAACCCAAGCGGTTGCCCCCGGCGTCGTATTCGTGCCACACATACATGCGGTCGTATCGCAGGATGAGTGCGGGACCGAATTCCGGCAAGGATGCTTCCCGCGGCAAATGAAGAGTGAAAGTTGTCTGGCCCTCGACCTTGGCCAATTCCCGTCTCGTGGATTCCAATTCTTTTTGCTTGCGATCGATCTCTTCCTTCAATGTGCGTTGTGAGGCTGCGAGTTCTTCTGCCCGACTGGCTGCCAATTGCTCCTGTTGTGCCATTTGTTCCAAGCGATCGCGAATCTCCCGGTCGCGCTGTTCCAGTTCCTCCCGCTCGGTCAACAGGGCTTGCATCTCCTGGGGAAGCGTGCCTGCCGAATTCCTCAGGGCCTCGATGCTCTCCTCGATGATGCGGACTTTCTCTTTGAGCCCATCCCTTTCGTTCGCGGTGGCGACGTGTTCCAACTGCTTGGTCAATTCCTCTTCCTTGGTAGTGATGCGATTGCGGGTCAGCAGCGCCAGCAGGATCGTAATCAATACGATGCCGCCGAAGGAATTGCAGATGGTGTCCAGCATGAGTTCCAAGCTATCGGGGATCGTGCTGCTGCGTGCCACAGTCGCCTCCTTGATGGCTGATCTGGAGGAGCCACGGCTCAAGAACCGGCTGTCAAATGCATTTCCTGGTCCTCGCCCAACGGTTCAAAACCCAGGGGGATGCTGCGTTGGCGAAGGCGCTCCACAATCTCCCGGAACGCGACGATCGCAGATGGTCTGACCAACAGCAGGACGTAGTCGTTGGGGCCTCTTTGGTCGCACCACTGTAACGCCTTTACTCGCCGCGCCGCGATCGTCCCCCCCCACACCGCAATCACGCTGGTGTTTTGCGCCGGATTTAAAAGAGTAAGTCGCCACGCGGTGGGGTGCATGTCCAACACATAACGGTTAGACGATTCAAAACCGCTGACATTGAAGGTCAATTCCGACATAGATGTCAAACGGTGCAAATCGTCCTTGGCTCGTGCAAGCTCCTCGTCCAAGGTCCGCTTGTTGTTTTGAAGGGATGCGACCTCCTGAGAATAGTCGCGAATATCCTGATTGTGCTGAGCGAATTCCTTTTCCGTCCGCTCCTCGGTTGCCCGCAATTGCTGCTCCAGCTCCTGGATGCGCGTTCGCATGGTGGAGAGCATGGCCGGTGAAACCGCGTCCAAATCGTTCATGATGGCCTTCCATCGGGCGAATTCTTGTTCCAGGTCAGCCTTCCTTTGCATCAATTCGCGAATCTCATCGTCCACGGTTTCTTCTTGGGTCGCCACGACCGCGTCACTGGCCACGGTCTTCAGGCGGAGGGCCAGCATTAGTGCGACGAAGAGAAGTATTCCCATCACCGACGTGATGATGTCTTGGAACGAGAATAAGCTGATGGCAGGGCCGCCACGCTTACGCATTTGTCGTCTCCCGAAGTTCGCCGACCGTGAGTCTCAGGCGGTTGATGATGTAACGGCTGCAATACTCTGCGCAGCTCTCGAGAAACTCATATTCGGACTTTCTGAGCGATGTGATCCCGATCTGGATGATGAGGGCGGCGACGAGCGCGACCAGAGTGGTGTCGAAGGCCGTACCCAAACCCGCCGTGACCTCCCGCAGCCCGTCGGTCAGACCGCTCATGTCGCTGCTGCCAGCCAACAGGTGGGAAAATGCGCCGATCGACTGGGATAGCCCCAGTACGGTGCCGATAAAGCCCAGCACGGGTATGGCCCACACGAAGCCCTGCACCAGGCTGTACGAAGTCTCCAGCGAGGCTTCATCTTGTTCGGCAATGGACCGCAGGATGTCGTCCACGTCTCCCACCCGCCCCAAGTTACGAAGGTTGGACAGCGCCAAAAGGATGCGATGATACAAAAGGAACGCCTGCGGCTCGTCCGCGGTAGCATAGATTCTGGAAACCACGTCGTCTGCCGTACTTGGGGTAAGGGTGAAGTCGGGCGAGTCTGGCGTGATGGCGTACTGCAGGGCCTTTCGCTGCACATTTAGCTTCCGCCACTTGATGGCGATAAAAATCAGGGACCAGATGGAAAAGAACATCGTGGCGTGTTGCGTGGGGCCGCGGTGCAGGAGGATATCGGCATGGGAAGCCCAGGGTTGCGGCAGAAGCATCAGTCCGCCGAATAGAGCGGCCGTAAGCAATGCGGCCAGTATGCCCGAGAAGAGCATATTCACCCGCGTGAATCGGCCGGCGCGCAATCCCCAACGTCGTTCCGGGTCCAGCCGGTGCCAGTTGAGCGGCGTGGAGACCTCGTGCTCGCCGAGATAGTGACCGATGTGATCTTGCGACATGAGCGCACTCCGAGATAAGGCTATCGCATGTATGGCATGCTCGCAGGAAGGGCAATCAACAGAAGCAGTATGGCGGCCACCAGGAGAGCCGTGCCTACGAGGTACCATATCCAGTAGGCTCGCCATCGCACGAGAGCTGTGTCCAAGATCGTGTAGGATGGAGTGAATCGGAGCGCGCCAAGCGAGGCGTTGGCCGTGAGGACATAAACAAAGGGGACAATACCAATCGTGCAGCCTATTATACCGAATAAAGCTGCTACCCTATGGGGCGCCGCTGGCGCCGACATCAAAAAGACAAAATAAATAAACGCAAATACACCCAGCCCTATAATCCACAAAACCGCGGTTATCCCTGACCATGTGCGAATGTCCAATAACAATTGCACGGTTTTAGGAGGCAGGGTCGCACCGTCGGCGTCCTCGGGCAGGGCAGAACCGCGAAGGCTGCGGGCAGGGGTGGATTTCCGGGGAAGGTACACGGCCAGGTCGGTCGTTCGCAGGGGCTGCCAATCCGCCATGCCCTCCCGCCAAACGCAATTGTCTGGTCCGACTGCCCCGGTGGCGATAAACTGCGTCAATTCAGACAGCGGAGCAGGGCCATTTTCCTTGCCGTTCAATTCATAGAACCACTGTACCGCAGACGGCTCCGATCTCGTCGCGGTTGTAGACTCGACCACTAGGGGCGAGACCTGCGTCATCTGAGGTTCGCTCCCGGCGGCGGGCGAGGAGGCCGGAGGCGGTGGAAACAGCTCGGGGAAGTCGCCAGCCGCACGCCACTCCCCCCCGTCGTTCGAGACCTCGTGAAGCCGCGTCAATTGGCCGCGTTGAATCATCGCCTGAAGCCGTTCCAGACGAAATGGCCCCAGAACAGAACCACGAATTCGGATGTGATATGTTCCCATTCCGGCGAGTACCTTTCTTGCTTATTCCCTATGCCTATCGATCTCGGACAGAGCATCTTCGTTTGGCGAGCGCCGACAGCTCGTCTTGATTCTATCGTTCAGACTATTCCCTCACCTTTATTTCCCTCACCTTGTGGCATCCTTATTCGGCAGGTGAGATAGATATGTCCGTTAATTCGAAGACGGGCGTGCCGAATGGCAAACCGTTGTATTTCCAATCAACCCCCAAGGAATCATTGACGACTGCAATCACACGAAACGAGGCAACGGTACGCGGGGCCGATGATAGACTGGGTGACGCCATGAGGATCGTGTTCGCATGAAGGGAACCCTCTGGGGCATGAAGACGCGGCGAGGATGAGTCCGCCCCGACATAATAGGCGAATCCCACCCACTTCAGTTTTGGAAAAGGGTGCCGAATAATCGCCTCGTAGTCGTGAGTCGTGGCCGCGGCCATGGCCCGCGCTGCCTCTAATGAGGGCAAAGTCAACGAGACGCCGGGGTTGCTTCCGCCAGAAGCATCGAGCCAGCGCGGCTCGTAAAGCATCCAATCCTTTTGGGACCGCTCCAATTGGGTGCGCAATTCGCGGGTTGACGCTTGCCAATGCTTGGCGAAGACGGGGCTGAGTGAAGAGATCGTGTCCACCATGTCCGCGAACAAATGGGCAAAGATGTAGTCGTTGACGGGCACGCGCACCTCTCCAGACGGCAGCCCGTCGGGCTGCTTCTCCCGGTGCTTCACCCATTCTGCCTTGGCCGAGTCCTGCTGTTCCAGCATTTTAACGAGCAGTGCGCTGGCCAGCGTCTCGAAATTACCGGGCGAGGCGATCAGGGCTTGCAAGTCGCCTTCCAGCCCCTCATAAAGCCGCCGTTAAGGACTCTCGTCCGGCAATACCTTCAGCTCGGATAGCGTCAGCGTTTCTTGAAGCAGCTCGTCGCTAAAAGGATCGCTGCCAGACCCACCGTCGGCGATCACTGCCGATATGCCGAACGTGCCCGCCGAGGTCTTGGGACGAGGATCCTCCAAGGAATAAATGATCCTTTCTCCTGTATCATCAAAGACATGGATGCGAAAAGTCTGGCTGATGAATGGTTTCTGCCATGATACCAGAATCTGTTTCAATGCCTTTTCATCACGCCTGGCCAAGGAATCCATGTATGGCCGCCATTCCGATGCGACGAACTGCTTCCATCCGCCGTCTTCCACGACCGGATATTGATTTCGATTGATATCCGCCACGATGTTCTTCGCCTTCTGCGGATCGAGCGTCTCGCGGTTGTCATTCCAACGATCGGCCAGGTTATTCCACTCATCGACGGCGTTCCACGGGAGGACGTTGGCCAATTTGTCGCAGACCGCGGCATGGGGGTTTTGGGAATCGCGAGCCATCTCGCGCAGGGTGGCCTCGAACGCGCCATGTCGCCCCATTGCCAGGGTGAGCGGCTTCACCTGCTGCATGTCTCGTTCCCATCGCTGGCGTGCGCTTTTGATCTCCTGCACTCGGGCGAGGAGTGCCTTGGTGGATGATGATAATTCCTCGGGCACGGTAGAATCGCGCATCAGCTCGTGGACCTTCGTTTCCACCGCTTCGATTTCGTTCGGTTTAATGAGGGCAACGTCCTTGGCCTCCAATCGCTCGATCTCGTGCCTGGCCGCTATGCGCCGCCCTTCCCAGTCTTCTCGACGCAAGCGGTCCAATTCCCGCCAGCGTTCCTCCGCGCGCCCGGCGATGCTCTCCGCTTGGAGCCGCTCCTCGTTACCTTGAGCAAGGGCTTTCAAGCGATTGAGGTCATCCCGCGAGGGATTTCCGTCGTCTAGGGCGTTTTCCAATCTTCTCGCCAAGTCTTGGAATTCTTGCTTGCGTTTGGATTCTTTCTCCTTCGCTACGTTCAGATCGGCCAGCGCGGCCTGAATGGCGGGGTTCTCGAACAGGTTGGGATGCTCCTCTTGCAGCCGTTCCAAGTAGCGATCCGCCTCGGCGAATTTTTGATTCTTGGTAAACTCGCTTAGCGATTGGATAACCCGTTCGCGCTCCTGGCTGCGCATCATCAGCCACCCCGCCACGGCGACGGCAGCGAGCGCCACGACGGCCACGGCGGCTGCGATGGCGATGCGCAGTTGGTGCCCGTGGCGCCGGACCTCTAACAGCCGGTTCGTTACCAAACGGTATTGCCGCTCCAGTTCGAGGGGCAGGGGGCGACCACCGGCAGCCGCGGTGTGGTAAAGCTTCGAAAGCACCTCGACGGACGTGGGATGGTCTAATTCCATTTCCAGCGTGGTGCGGGCCTCTGCTGCTCGCCTCTCTTGCTCGATCTCCCGCTGGCGTTGAATCAACCACTCTCTGGCAGGCTCGGCCGCGACGATTCGGGGATCGTTTCGATCCAGGTTCAGCTTCATCGCAGCCGCGTCGAGCCGCTCCAAGGCATACCCCACCTCTTCGACGTGGCCGAGAGAATAGGCTTTCTCTAACAGGTCCAGCGATTCCTGAAGTTCCACCTCCCCTTGTTTTCGTTCGAGTTTCAGGATCGCTCGATCGAGTCTCTCCAAAATGGGCTTGATCAGTGAAGCTGGATATTGCCTTTCCTCGATGCTCGACCGCAGTTGGTGCAAACGGCTCAGATCACCCTCTCTTACGGCGCCGGCAATATGGTCGTTGACCTCTTTCAACCATGCTTCCTCGAAGGCCCGCAGGTCCTCCTGCCAGATCAGATTCCCTTCATCCATTTGGGCCAGGCGGAGCAAGGTTTCCATTCGTTGGTTGAGGGGTACCCGCGCGAGGTTCTGGTAGCGCCATGATCGCAGCAGGGCATCGTGATCGGGTGAGATCGAGTAAGCCTCATGGAGGGCCTTGATCCGTTCCCGGGCCAAGGGGGGAGGGACCGTAAGGCCCATCAACTCGCAAAAGGCCTCCCATCGTCCGCGATCGCCGAAATCGAGCGCTCCTGCCCATTCGATGAGCCGTGGCTCCAACTCGGCCTGTCGCACGGCCTCTGTGATTTGGCCCTGACGCAACAACTTATGGCAGTCCCCGAGCCGCTTGTTGACGGCGCGGCACTGCTCCGCATACTCCTTAGCCAGTTCCTGTACTTCGTCCTGGCTCCATTCGTCTGGCGAGGCGATGACGCCTTGCATGGCATCGACCAAATCCTGAAAGTCACGCATGGCCTGCCCTTTGCAAACGACCCCGTCTTGGAAGTAATTCGTTTCGCATGACACGATCTATTGTTTTATTGCATGAACAGTGCTGCATCGCAGGCCCGGGTACCTGGCAGCGTAAAAATAGCTGCATGATTCTGCCCGCCCGCCGGCGATGGCACCAATGTTCGATCACTTGACCCGCTGGCCATATTGTATCCCGATATTCGGACTTCACCCTTGTCCCATGTACCGACCTACGGATTCCATTGAATGTCAGACTTGGCCACGATGATCTGTTGTTTGCCTTCTTTGCCTACGAGACTCCCTTCGACTGCGACTACTGCGGTACACTTTCCACGCATATCTCTAATTGTACCCGCGTCTAATGTGCCTTTTTTCGTGGGTAGTTTAGGATCATCTTCTATTTGTATCGTGATAGTATTATCCTTCCACTTTACCTTTCCTGGACATGTGAGGGTGGCGGGTGAATCTTTGCCGTCGGCGGTTGAATCTCTGCCGGGAGTAGTGTCATCCGAAGAAGAATCTTTAACAAACAGGAAGCTGGCGTCATTGGTGCTTTCCGGCGTGATCCGTAAAGGGCCATTATTGTCTGTGTGATTCTTGTCTGTTGGTATGCGATAAACGACTTCCCGGCGACTGCCACCATTAGGTGTATATGTTACAGTTAGTTCTATGCTTTCAATGTCTAAATCCACAAATAGAGCGGTGCTATTAGCGTCATGATTTTGTGGAACAAGCCAATCGGGTGGTAATTTCACATCTATTTTGATTGGGAAACGTTGTTCTGGATCCTTAATTGGCGAAGCTTCTACGTTGGGCGGGGAAGGATGGCGATTATGATGACGATCAATACCCAGCTTTCCGCTGCTGTCTCGGATCAGAAGGATGTCGTATTCGGAAATGTTTTGGGCATCGCTGTTGTTGGCATCCGCGCCGGTGTTAGTCTGCTCGGGTTCAGATAATTCTTCAAAAAGACCAATCTTAAGCGATTGGGATAGTGGATGCTCGATAGTGCGAAGGCGCCATGTTGAAACCGTGGCATCGATGCGATCTTGATTTGTCGCTTCAGGCCGCTCTTCCCCCCGTTCTGTTGGAGCTTGTCCCGATTGTGGTGATGGCGGCCGATTCTCCTCGCCCTTCGGTTGTGGCGGGGGCGGATTCTCCTCGGGCTTCGGTTGTGATGGCGGCGGATTGTGCTTGGGGTCTTGCGATGGCGATAGGGGCGTTCCTCCGTCACCCTTTTCTGAACGCGAAGGGGTAGCCTTTTCGGGCTGGTTGTGGGCCTTGTCTGGCTTTTGCCTTGAGTGACCGTTCACGGGACTTTGGAGACGTCACGCCGCCTCACCTCCCCCACATTTACAGTGCCTTTGAACAATCGGCGGCTATGGGAGCGTTTTTTTACACTGCTCGTAAAAACCCAGCGTTTTCCGCGCGAATCCAGCCGTGAACGGTTGCTCGAAATCAAACCCGAATCTCCTTCCAGCCACCCTGCCACACCCGCCAAACCATCAATGCGGCGCGGACGTACAGGTCGGTCACCATCGCGTACCAAGCGCCAATCACGCCCAATCCCAACCCGCTGATTCGAGAACCGAAAAGGGGGATATGCAGGGCATTCAAGGCGAGCCAGTGAGCAGCCGGGACGCGAATGCCCAACAACCCGATGAGGCTGAAAGCCATCGGCCAGGCGGTATCGCCGGCACCGCGTAAGGCGCCACTCAGCACAATCACGAGGGTCAGCGACGGCATGGCCAAGGCGATGGTCTTCAGAAGCGGAGCCGCCACGCGAGCGATCTCTCTTTGGTGCTCGCCGAGCAGCAAAGATGCCAAAGTCACTGGCTGAAAGTAGAAAAACAGACCGACCAGGCACATGAAAGTGCCTCCCAACAGGCAAGCCATCCATACGGATCGTTCGGCTTTGGCCTTCAAGCCAGCGCCCAAGTATTGTCCAGCCATGGTGGAGGCCGCCACTTGAAACGCCGCGGCCGGGATGAAAGCCAGGGATTCGACGCGAATGGCAATCCCATGTGCCGCCGCGGCACGGTCGCCCAGGCTGTTGATCACCGCAAGAAACCACAGGTGGCTGGCGACGACAGATAGCGTGTCCAAGCCGCCGGGAATACCGATGCGAAGCACGAGGCGCATGAGGGAGAACTTCGGGCGGAAGCCCCGGACGTTCAATCGCAGGCCGTGAACGCCGCGTCCCAGGACCCAGACGATGACGAGTCCTCCGACGGTGTATCCACATGCCGTGCCGAAGGCGATCCCGTCCCAGCCCCAGCGTGGCAACGGCCCAATACCCAGGCAAAATGCCCAACTCACACCAATGTTAACTAGGTTGACCACGGTCATGACGATCAGGCCATGGACCATCGCCCCCGCCCCCCGAAGACACGCTATCCCCACGGCATCGATCATGACCATGGGCATGACCGGCATGATGTATTGCAGGTAGCGTACGGCGCTCTCCGCGGACGCCCCGCGGAGTTGCAGCATCGAGACCAAGGGGTTTGCGAAAGCGATTCCCAGCCCTCCCCCCAGCACCGCCAGCACGAGTCCGATCAAGAACGATTGCTGTATGGCGCGCTGTGCGACGCTCGGTTTTCGGGCTCCCATGTACCGGGCGACCAGTGCTGCGGCGCCCGTGGCCACCACGCTGAAGATGGCATAGAAAAACCAAAGCAGGTAGGCCATCAAATTGATGGCGGCCAAATGACGTTCCTCGAGGAAGTAGCCCGTCAGCACGGTGTCCGATAGGCCGACCAGCATCGCCAGCACTTGCTCGGCGAAAACGGGCCAGGCAAGCCGGATCAAAGGCCGCACAACACCCGGTTCGTCAATCCATTCGTTCCCAAGATTGGTCATGAATATCTCGAAGGCCGCGCAGGACGCCCCTAAAACTCGATTGGCGGACTTGTGGAATCAAAGGTTGTAATTGGGGAAGCTTGCGTGGGAGGCCGCCAAGGGCTGGCCCTCAGCATGGTCCTGGGCGGGATCATGCCGTCCCGGTCCGTGTGCGCCCCATCGTCAAAGGCAGTTACCGCAAGCGAGGCCGGAGCGATCCGTCCCTGGTGGCCCCGGCGAGGAACTGGCCGGGCGCATTCTTGGGTTCTGCTCTCGTGATCTTTCGCAATCGAGGACTGCACCGCTTGAGGGAAATCCGCGGCCAACCAAAAGCTTTGCCACCGAACTGCTTCTCTCCAAACCGCCAAGTATACCTGAAAAACGATCGGCAGTGGCCTCAGCGATGGTCCGGCGATACGCTCCGCCTCCGGAGGCTCGCCCCCGGCAGTCGAACGGTACGCTGTCGGAAGCAGCGGAGTTCAGTCGCGCGACGGCGGCTCATCGAAGCCATCACGGCCACGCGCAAAATTGGCCAGCGCGGTCTGGAACGCCTGATAGGCTGTCTCGCCGAACAAGACGAATCGCACAAGCTTGGGGTTGCCGTTGCAAAGGAGGGACTCCCCCGCTGTCTCCACGGCGATTTGGGCGGCCTCGGGCAAAGGGTAGCCGTAGACGCCCGCACTTAAAGCCGGAAAGGCTACACTGCGACAGCCATGCTCCAAAGCTAACTCTAGTGAGCGATGGTAAGCCGACGCCAGCAGTGCACCCTCTCCCGACTGGCCATCCCTGTACACAGGCCCCACTGCGTGGATCACATATCGGGCCGCCAAATTACCGGCCGATGAGATCACGGCCGAACCGCTCGGACAGCCCTTGGGATAGAGCCGCCGGGTCTCGTCCATGATTTGCGGCCCGCCACGTCGATGAATGGCCCCATCCACTCCGCCTCCGCCCGCCAAGCGACTATTGGCCGCATTTACGACGGCATCCGTGTCCTGGTCTGTGATGTCCCCAAGCACCAACTCCAGGACACAATCTCACAACGCCAGCTTCATGGCCGCTCGCTCCTCTCGCTGGACGAGAATACAATGTCGGAAGGCAGTCCCTCTCCCTCCAGGATTGCCGATTGCTCAATCGCGGCCCGCAAGGTCTCGGCAACACGGTCACTCCTCATGAATCCGTCGCGTGGTTTCGTCGCTTCCGCGATGCCGGGCTGGCGTGCCGCGGATCGCCGGGGATTCCTGCCAACACCCACTCTCCGCGATGCACGCCTTTCAGGCCCTTTAGCCGGGCCACAAGCTCGCGAATGCGGGATGCCGAGCCACGGAGGGCGACCACCTCGAGGCAGAGATCGTGCGTGAGATGAACGTGCATCGTGGAAGCGATCACGTCGTGATGATCGTGCTGCAACTCGATCAATTGATCCCGAAGTTGTTCGCGGTGATGATCGTAGAGCAGGGTCAAGGTTCCGGCCACGTCCTGCGCATCTTCCAACCAAGCGCGGCGGGTGAGTATTTCCCGCATCAATTGCCGTACCGCCTCGCTTCGGGTGGCGAAGTGTTCTTCGCGGCAGAAGTCGTCGAAACGTTCGAATAGATCTCTTTCCACCGAGACGGAAAAGCGAACGATTTCGGACACGACCGGAACTCCTATCTGAAAAGCCGCTATGAATCGGCGTCTCGACGCCCCGGCCTCCAGCTCCCCGGACGGAAAGGGGATGATCGTCCGACGTCCATCATGAAGCGGACAATTCCGCCATGACCTCGTCGGGGATGTTGAAATTCGACGACACATTTTGGACGTCGTCGTGGTCGTCCAATACTTCCATCAACTTCAAGACTTTCCTCGCCGTCTCGGCATCGAGATCGACGTAATCCTTCGCCAGGCGGGTAATCTCGCCGGATTCGCACGGGATATCGGCGGCGTTCAATGCCTCGTTCACGGCGGAGAACGCAGAAGGCTCGCAGGTCACCACGTAGCGTTCTCCTTCCCGCTTGATGTCCTCCGCTCCCGCCTCAAGCGCCGCCTCCATCAATTTTTCTTCCGAGACCTTGCTAGCGTCCATCACGAACAGACCTTTGGTCTCAAACATCCAGGCCACGCAGCCAGCCGAGCCGAGTTTTCCACCGTGCAGGTCGAAACATTTGCGAATCTCAGCCGTTGTTCGATTACGATTATCCGTCAGCACGTCACACAAGATGGCCACCCCGCCTGGCCCGTAACCTTCGTAGACCACTTCCTCGAAGGCGGCCCCCCCGATTTCCCCCGTCCCGCGTTTGATGGCCCGCGTGATGTTATCCTTGGGCATACCGGCGGCCTTCGCGGCATCGACGGCCAGGCGGAGCCGGCCGTTGAAGTTGACGTCACCTCCCCCAGTCTTCGCCGCCACGATGATCGCCTTGGCAATCTTGCTCCAAATCTTCCCGCGTTTGGCGTCCACCGCCGCCTTTTTGTGTTTGATACCAGCCCAATGCGAATGACCCGCCATGTATCGATCCCCAAATGGAAAAGGTGACCTGCTGGAAAACCCGAACCTCGCAGTCTCGCGTATCCGCAAACATTCAGTCGGCCAGACCGCAATACTGAGCCTGCGATCCTTTGAGGAGGGCGGATTCCCAGCGTTTCTTCAAATAACCAGTATACCCGAACCAGTGCCAAATACGGAAAACCGTCACCCGAGATTTCCAGGTGCGCAACCCCGCAAGCCTTCCTTCAAAGGTATTCGTTCACAGGCGTTCTCGTCCCAGCAAACCGGCTCGTCCTCCTGTCCTCCCCCCTTGTCATTTCGAGCGAAGCGAGAAATCTTAAAGAATGCGAGACTATGCCAGGTATGACGGACGGAAGACCTTCCTTATCCTTGCCGGATCATTCTTTCCAAACCTGATTACGTGCGATAGTCGGCATTCAGGCGGACGTACTCCGGCGTCAAATCGGTCGTCCAAAACCGGCCCGAGGCGTTTCCCTCCGAGAATATCAGTTTGACGTGCGTATCC
Organism: Blastopirellula marina; assembly: GCA_020721965.1. Lineage (GTDB taxonomy): Bacteria > Planctomycetota > Planctomycetia > Pirellulales > Thermoguttaceae > Thermogutta. Next base: position 54,443 of record DYLS01000011.1, read on the forward strand.
TTTTCTGCCCGAATCGAGGCCGAGACTTCCGCGTCGTCGAAATCCACCGGCGCACCACCTCGATATAACAGGTGGCCGTTGATATAAAGCTCCACGCAAGCCGGATCGAATGCCACGCCCGCGTAGCCCGCGGCAGAGATAATACGTCCCCAATTCGGGTCGGCGCCGTGGACCGCCGCCTTAACCAGCGGACTATTGGCGATGGATCTTGCGATCTTCAGGGCGTCGTCGCGTGAGCGGCATCCCTCCACCTCGATGATCACCAGGTGCGTCGCCCCTTCGCCGTCCGCGGGGATCATTCGCGCTAGTTCCCCGCACAGTTCGTGGAGTTCCCGGGTAAACTCATCGAGGAGGCCGCCGCTGAGTGGAGGCCCGCCGGATGCCCCGTTCGCCAACAGCAAAACGGTATCGTTGGTGCTCATGTGGCCATCCACATTGATGCAATTGAACGTGTCGTCAACGACCTCACGGAGGATGCGCTGGGCGGTTTGCGAATCCAACGCGGCGTCGGTGAAGACCACTCCCAACATGGTGGCAAGATTGGGCCCCATCATGGCCGCCCCCTTGACCATACCCGTAATCTGTACTTCCCGCCGCGTCAAAGAGATCGTGCGGCCCGCCAGCTTGTAAACCGTGTCGGTGGTCATCATGCCCCGCGCCGCGAGAATCAATGCTTCTTCATCGTTCCCCAGTCGGGCAGCAGCCAATTCGATTCCATGTGCGATTTTGTCCATCGGCAGATACGCGCCGATCACGCCTGTGGACATCACAAGGACCTGGTCCTCTTCAACTCTGGCGGCGCGGGCGGCTAGCCGGGCCATTTCGCGGGCGTCCTCCAGCCCTCTCTCGCCCGTGCAGGCGTTCGCATTGCCGGAGTTGACCACCACCACGCGAATGCGATCGCTTGGCGTCCGCTGGCGATCCAATTGAACGGGGGCAGCGCAAACCAGATTCTGCGTATATACCCCCGCCCCTGCGGCATTCGCTTCCGACACAATCAGCGTCAGGTCCGGTTTACGAAGGTCTCGCTTCAGACCGCAATGTACGCCCGAAACAAGATATCCCTTGGGTACGCGAACCGCCATGATCTTTTTCTCCTACATGTGCCGCAGCGGATGGTCTGGCACATCCCGCGAGACATGAAATGGTCTGTCACAAGGCCGTGGTTTCTGAATATCCGAACATGAGGTTAAAATTCTGAACGGCCGCCCCGGCCGCGCCCTTGACCAAATTATCAATGCAACTGATGGTTACGACTCGCCCCCGCACGATCCGCGCCGTGAGGTGGCAATAATTGGTACCCAAAGTGTCCTTGGTGGCGGGTAAACGATCGACGACTTTGACGAACGGCTCGTCCTTGTAGAAGTCCCGCAGACAATCCAAGATCGCTTCTTCCGAAACCTCGCCCATCGGCCGGGAGTAAGTCGTGCTGAGAATCCCCCGATCCATGGGTATCAAGTGCGGCGTGAAAATAACGGACGTTTCCTGGCCGCCGAATTTCGAGAGGATGTGATCGATCTCTGGCACATGCCGATGCCGCCCCACACTGTAGGCCGACACGCTTTCGTTGCACTCGGGGAAGTGGGTCGTCAACTTCAGTGAGCGTCCCGCGCCGGATACCCCGCTCTTGGAATCGACGATGATGTCCTCGGCCACGATCAGTCCTGCTTTCAAGAGGGGGCTGAGGGGTAAGATCACCGAGGTAGGATAGCAGCCGGGATTGGCCACCAGGTCCGCACTACGGATCGCATCACGATACAGCTCAGGGAGTCCGTAGGGGACCACGCCTAATCGCTCCGGATCGGGGTGCTTGTGGCCGTACCATTTCTCATAGACCGACGCCGACCCCAGGCGATAGTCGGCGGAGAAGTCCACCACGCGGGCCCCTCCCCGCAACAACTCCGGAATGACATCTGCCGAGGCCCCGTGCGGGAGGCAACTGAAAACGCACTCCGCGCGGGCTGAAATCTCCGCCGGACTCAGGTTCTGAAGCACCAAATCCAACTGACCGGTGAGGGACGGGTGAACCGAGGAGATTGGGGCAGGATCCTGCCGGCTGGTCACCGCCACAATCTCGACGTGCGGATGACGCAAAAGAATCTTGATTACTTCGAGGGCTGTGTACCCGGTGGCCCCCATGACTGCGACACGAGTTGCCATCACTTCGCTTCTTTGTTGTGGTTAGAGCACTTTGATGTTGCTAGAACAATCGCCGGACTGGCCTTCGCGAAAGATTCTCCGAGAGATTCTCACTGTCCTGTTCTCACTGTCCTAAGGCCAGACGTAAGCCCCGTTGAAACCCACCTATACTTGATAAAGGTCTCATCAATTGCGAAAAACGTTCGCGCCAATGTCTTGTCTCACTGGTCGAGTCTCAACTTGGCCACGGGGCCTGCCTTCCACAGCGGGCACTACCCACCGTCGAAGGCATTCAATCGCCCCACGATAATGGGGTCCCCTGATTCGAGCCGACGGCACGCAATTACAGCGACGTTCGGTCCAAGCGATCGCGCCCCCTTGGTTTATGGCGGCGATTGAATCAACCTTGAAATATACGACGGTATTCCCATTTGCCACAAGGGGCAACAGGTTCGACGGGCGGGACTCCCGGCGGCGGTCTTGAATTTGGGTAGCTTGCGCCAGCACAGTTCGATCGGAGCTGAACGGTTTGAGCTAGGCTGGACAGTTTGAGCTAGACTGGACAGTTTGAGCTAGACT
>DYLS01000271.1 GCA_020721965.1 Blastopirellula marina
CTCATCGGCCTGCGGTGCAGTACCGACAATCCCGATCACCGAGGATCGGACGGTACGAATGGGACGCGGGCCGTTGTCGATTTCAACGACCTCGACCCCGTGAAGAAAGTGATCTGCCATGGGTGGGCTCCAGAAACAAAAAATCCGCCACTGAACGAAAGTGAGGGCGGAATAAATCGGGGGAATGGGGTGATCGGCCAGTCGGTGGGTCAGATCAGCGGCTTGCCGCGATCCGGCTCGATAGCCTTCTCGCAGTGGTTCGGATCGAGCCGATGCAGCAGCCGACAGAAGACACAGGCCCAGCGCTTGCCCTCGCGCGCATCCTTGCCGGCGCGACTGGAGAGCGTCTCGTCCTCGTGCCCGCCGAAAGCGGCATTGGCCAGCTGGTCGTGAGCGACCGCTAGGGTCCAGGCGCGGCGACTGCCGGCCAAGGCGGCGGCCAGCATCCACAGGGAAGCGATCACAGCGGCGATCTGGCACAACAGCCAAATGGTCAGCATCGCGAGGCGTTGTCGGATTGCAGTGGTCACGGTGCCCCCTCCGGCCAGCCTTGGCTGAGATCGTAGCCTGCGATGTCCTCGCCGGCTGCTTGCAATGCCTTGATCGCGTCCTTGTGCGCCCAGGCGGCGGCGTAATGCGTCGACACCCACTGCATCACCGCGAGGCCAAACTGCACGGCCTCGGCGCCGGTGAGCGTGTGGGTCACATCCTCGGCATCCCGAAACGCCACCGTACCGTCACTCCCGGCAGCCATCAGGGCCGTGCCGGCGGTGGCCACGGCATTGATGTTCACGCTGTCGCGCTCGTGGCGCAGTTGCACGGTGCCGGTCGTGCCATCCGGAAAGGTATGTGGCTTGCCTTGGGCGATGCGGGCATCGCGTTCCGCATCGACGGCAGCGAGCCGCTCGCGCAGCTGCTGCGCCTGCAGGAGCGTTTCGCGGGCTGACTGCGCGGCCTTCTCTTCGGCACTGGGCACCAGCGTCCAGCCGTTGCCGTGCTCCCCATCCCACTTTGCGGCCTTGCCGCGTGGAATCTTGGGCGGTGCGGTAAAAGTCCAACCCGCCGGCGTCGGCTGACCCGGCGCAATCTCGGCGGTCTCACCCAGGAAACCCTGGTCGATCTGGTAAATCGTTCGCATCGTTGATCTCCTTGTTTGGGGCCATAGCCATTACTGGGCGCGCACGTAGTAGCGGTAGCCACCCCGGCTGCTGCTGTCGGTGCTGTAAAGCCAGCCGGTCTGGTTGCCGTAGGCGCCGACCGCACCGAACTCGCCAGTACTGGTGGGCAGCCGAAACTCGGTCGCCAGGTTGTAGCTGTACAGATCGGCGACGCTGGCCACGCGCACGTAATAGCTGCTCGACTGCTGGGTGAAGTGCAGCCAGCGACCGCCCGAGAGCGGTAACAGCCAGTAGCCGTAGATCGAAGCGCCGTAGTTCTGGAAGTAGTTGTTGGCGTAGAGCCGCCCGGTCACCAGGTCAAACAGGGCGAAGTCGAAGTAGTAGCTGTTGTTGCTCGACTCGGCGATGAACCAAACAAAACGATCCCCAGTGAAGTGGTTGCGCCTCAATACGATGTTGCTGCCCCACTTCGAGGGGCGGCTGTTGCGCTTGAAATTCACGAAGTCCCGGGTCTGCACCAGGGTCAGCGTGTTCAGACTCGAGTAGAAGCCGAAGCTGCCGGTGGTCGGATGCACCCACATCCGGGTGAGTGTGCCCGTGGCCCCGAGGATCTGGCTGGCGGTGGCCAGCTGTTCCCAGCTGATGAAGTCCGCCGTGCGGAACACGGCATTGGCACTGGCAGCGTAATAGAAGCCCGCCACGAAATGAATGCTGCCGGCGATCAGCGTGTGGCCGCTGGGTTGATTGACCCAACTGAGGGTGCCGTCGGCAGCGATCAGCAGCAACTGTGTGCCGTCGTGGAGGATGCCGAGACCGTTCTCGACATAGGACGGTTGGCCGGCATCCTGACGAGTGTTGGCGCTGCCATTGAGGGCGTTGTGGTTTCCCCAGGTCCCGCTCCCCTCCCAGGCGATCT
>DYLS01000272.1 GCA_020721965.1 Blastopirellula marina
ACTTTTTACTTCTCACTTTCTACTTTTTACTTCTCACTTCTCACTTTTTACTTCTTACAACCCCCAACACCTCTTCCAGCTCCCCCGGCAGCGGGGCCTCGAACGTGCGCGGGGATTCTTCGCCCGGCAGGCGGATCGTCAGCCGGTGGGCGTGGAGGAAATGGCGGGAAATGTCAACCGTCGGATGCCGCCGCCCGTAGAGGCTGTCGCCGACAATCGGGCATCCGAGGAAGGCGCAATGCAGGCGGATCTGGTGGGTGCGTCCGGTGAGCGGGTGGAATTCGAGCAGGGTGTGATGCGGAAAACTCTCCAGGGTGAGGTATTCGCTGACCGCCTCGCGGCCTTTGCCCGGCGTGAGCACGGCCATCTGCTTGCGGTGGGAGGGGTCGCGCCCGATCGGGGCTTCGACCCGGCCCGAGGGGGTCGGCGGCGCGCCGTCTACCAGGGCCAGGTAGGCTTTTTCGACCTTGCGCAGGCGGAACTGGTCTTGCAAATGGCGGTGGGCGCGCTCATTTTTGGCAATTAAGATGAGGCCGGATGTCTCTTTATCGAGGCGGTGGACGATGCCGGGGCGTTCCTCGCCGCCGATGCCTTCCAACTCGGCGTCGTAGCCCAGCACGGCGTGGACCAGCGTGCCGGACTCGTGCCCGGCGGCCGGGTGGACCACCATCCCGGCGGGTTTGTTGATGACCAGCAAATCGTCATTCTCGAAAATAATGTCGAGGGGAATATTTTCAGGCTGCAAGCCGCTCGGCGCGGGCGGCGGGATGCGCACCTGGACCTGCATCCCCGGCTCGAGCTTTTGCCCGGCCTTTTTGGCGGGGACCCCGTCCACGCGGACGAAACCGTCCTTGACCAGGCCTTGCAGCCGCGAACGCGAAAACTCCGGCAGGCACTCGACCAGGAAGTGGTCGAGGCGGCCCTCGGAGGCTTTGTCGTAGCGAAAATCGGCCAGGCGGTCGCCCACGTTCAGGCGTCTCCGTTATCGGACAGGGATTCGGAGGACGGGTCGCCGTCCATAGCGGGAGCAGGCTCCCGGTCCCGGCGCGCTTCGGCCCGCTCCGTCAGCCAGAATCCGAGCAAGAGAATGGCCGTCCCGACCGTGATGCTGGCGTCCGCCACGTTGAAGACCGGGAAATTCCCTACGGAGATGAAGTCGGTCACTTTGCCGTCCAGGGTCAGGCGGTCAACCAGGTTGCCGAGCGCCCCGGCCATCTGCATGCCCATCGCCAGGCTGATCCACCAGTGGCCGGATTCGATCCGGGGGTAGTAGTAGGCGATGACGGCCGCCACCACGACGGCCAGCCCGGCGAAGACCCAGGCCACGCCCTGCCCGTGGAACATGCCGAAGGCGGCCCCGTCGTTGTACCAGTGGACGAAGCGGGCGTAGGGCGAGAGCCAGTCGAGCCAGTCGGGCAGCCATTGCTGGGCGAAAGGGATGTTTTGGCGGACAAGGGATTTGGTCCACTGGTCGAGGGCGATGATGACACCGGCAATGAGCGCCAGCCGGATGTAGGATTTGAGAATTTTCAAGGAACCTCCAAAAGGGATAAAAATACCGCCTCGCGGCGGGGTAATTGTACCTGATAAAGCCCCCCAACCTAACCCCGTCGCCAAGGCGACACCCCTTCCCCGGCAGGGAAGGGGCTGGGGGATAGGTCACTAAAATGTGACGGTCATCTCGCTTCGTTTTGCTTCGGAGGTGCTGCGTAAAGATTTTTGACTCCGCTGCAAAAACCTTTTCTAACCACTAAGGACACGAAGGTCACGAATTTTTTTGAAATCATCTTGCGCCGAATTTCAAGATTTTGAATTTCACCTTTCAGAATTCCTTGGTGTACTTCGTGTCCTTTGTGGATAAAGACCTTTTTGCAGTAGACTCATTTTTTTGTTTCCTCCTTCTTGTTCACCGACTTGTTGAGTTACCCAACAGGCTTGCTGACCTATCCAACAGACGTGTTGACTTGCCCAACAGATGTGTTGACCTGCCCAACAGACGTGTTGACTTGCCCAACAGACGTGTTGACTTGCC
>DYLS01000113.1:0-10513 GCA_020721965.1 Blastopirellula marina
ACGACGATCTGTATCAGAACTACATCGGAAAAGTGGACGGAAGTAACAATGCGTACAGCCCCTGGTACGGTTTTGTGTATACCCGCACGTGGATGAGCCCCTATGTCTGCCCTTCCGACGGCAACGCACGTCAGGTTCCACCGCAAAACAACGGCATCACGCCGATCAGCTACAAGTGCAATCGCGGCGACCAGTGGCTGAATTGGGATTGGTACGAGTCCCGTGGCGCTTTTGGGCGGGGGAACAAAGTCTTGGTCAGTTTCGCGACCGTGCGAGATGGTTCCAGCAACACCATGGCCATTTCCGAGGCGATTGTCGGCGTTCAAAATAGCCGACGCGTCGGTGAAGGCTTTGCGCGGGGCGTGGGTGCCTATAACAGTGCTCCACCATCGCTCTGTCTGCAACAAGTAGGGGCCAACCGGCAATTCACTGGCAACATCCAAGGACCGAGTTGGCTGATCGGATGGCGCTGGACGGACGGACGCAATCCCTATACGTTTTTCTATCCCATGCTGCCCCCCAACGGGCCGAGCTGCGGGAATGACGGCGAAAACTGGGCCCTCGTCACAGCCAGCAGCCGCCACCCGGGCGGTGTGAACGCCTGCTTTTTGGACGGGGCTGTGAAGTTCATCAGCGAGACGATTGATGCGGGCGATCCGACGCGTACTGCCACCAACCCACCTCCCCCCTTCCCGCCGCTCGGCAATACCTCGCGGCCGCAGGATTATTCGGGGCCGTCCCTGTATGGCATTTGGGGCGCTTTGGGAAGCGTATCGGGCCACGAATCGGTTCAAACGCCTTGATGGGCTTAACTCGCTCTCGGAGTTGTATTTGGGAAAATCGCAATCAAGGGTTGACCCCTTGGATGAGGGGCAACCCTTTTTTTATTGGTTCGACCTGAGGAGATTTTCAGCTGCACGGTAAGCGGGCGGCGTATCCCTCTTCGTGCTAGCTGGCATGATCCACGACGGATACACCGTATCGCGGGATCGAAGTTCAGCTCGCAGGGCCACTCCCATTGACCCGGCGCAGCGCTATCGGTATGTTTGAGGGATTGACCTTCACGCGTTTTTTCGATTCCGCGATTGATGCGGGAATCGCGTATTTGCTTTGCGGAGTCCAACCCGGGGCGTAGCTCAGCCTGGCTAGAGCGCTTGGTTCGGGACCAAGAGGTCGCTGGTTCAAATCCAGTCGCCCCGACTGCCTCTTTCCTGCCCAACGATGGATTGCCGCGCCACCACAAGCCCATGAGGCTGCCGTGTCTTTGCACCGTGTTGATCTCACCGGGTCGCTCCCTGAAGATCAACCTCTCCCAGGACAGCGCCAGGTCGGCAGCGAGCATCGGCCGATTCCCAAAAGATTCGCGGTGCTTGATTTCGCCGACGAATCGCCTAGGCTGAGAGTACACACCTTCCCGCCGAGGCCTTCGTTTCCCGCACGGAGCCGTGCGATGTTCACCGCAACTTGCCGGGCATTTATCCGCAGCCGCTTCATTCTCCCGTGTTGCCTGCTGGCGATGGCGCTGGTTCCCCAGGTCCGCCGCCTGGTGTCCGCCGCGGATCAAGCGCAATGGGGAGAATGCTTTACGCGGAACATGGTATCAGCGGAAAGAGACTTACCGGAACACTTCGATCCACAAAGCGGGGAGAACATCCTTTGGACAGCGGATTTGGGGACGGATAACTATTCTTCGCCCATCGTGGCGGGAGGCCGGGTCTATATCGGCGCGAACAATGCTCACCCCCGCGATCCTCGCATTCAGGGGGACTGCGCCGTGCTATTATGTTTGGACGCGAAGACGGGCGACTTGCAATGGCAACTGACCGTACCCCGTTTGAGCGATGATCCCTACATGGATTGGCCGCGCATCGGCATGTGCTCGCCGCCCACCGTGGACGGCAACCGGCTGTACACCGTTACCAATCGTTTCGAGGTGGTATGTCTGGACGTGAACGGGCTGGGCGATGGCAACGACGGTCCGTACAGGGAAGAGGGCCGCCACATGGCGCCGTCCGGCGAGCCGCCGCTGGAAGCCACCCAGCACGACGCCGATATCGTCTGGCTTTTCGATATGCCAAAGGAAGTGGGCATTTATCCGCACGATGGTGCGCACGCCTCGATCCTGATGGACGGTCGATTCTTGTACCTCAACACAGGAAACGGCGTGGACAACACGCATCGCAAAATCCGCGCGCCCGACGCTCCCAGCCTCATTGTCCTGGATAAGCAAACGGGCCGGTTGGTGGCTCGCGACGACGAAAAAATCGGTCCGCGGATCTTCCATGCCACATGGTCTTCACCGGCCTTGGGCGACATTGCCGGGAGGCGAGCGATCTTTTTTGCGGGCGGCGACGGTGTGTTATACGGCTTCGAGGCCATGCCGCAGAATCTACCCGATGGACCGCCCCGAACCTTGAAGAGGATCTGGCGATTCGATTGCGATCCCCAGGCCCCCAAAGAGGATGTGCACCAATACATCGGCAACAGGCGAGTCAGCCCTAGCAATATCAAGAGCATGCCGGTCTATCACAACGGCCGCGTCTATGTAACGGTGGGCGGTGATATCTGGTGGGGCAAGCGTGAGGCCTGGCTTCAGTGCGTCGAGGCGACACGGGAAGGGGACGCAACCCAGGCGGGGCTTTTGTGGTCATACCCACTGCGGGAGCACTGCTGCTCCACGCCGTCGATTGCCGGCCGCCTCGTCTTCGTCGCGGATTGTGGGCGGACCGTCCATTGCGTCGATGCTGAGACCGGCCAACCCTATTGGACCCACACCATGCGCGGCGACGCCTACGGTTCCACGATGGTCGCGGATGGCAAAGTCTATGTAGGCTCCCGACGGGGGGACTTCTATGTCTTTGCCGCCGAGAAGGAAAAGCGCGTGCTCGCTGAAATCGACCTGGGAAGCCCCACCGCATCCACGCCGACGGCCGCGAACGGCGTCCTGTATGTCGCCACGTTGACGCGACTGTTCGCGGTGGGCAAGATGAGGGCGATCGAGACCGCTCTCCAGCCATAGCTTTCATGGCGCGGACGCGCCGCGGGCAGGCGACGCCAGCCACCAATCAAGGGCAAAGCCGCCGGGAGTCGGACCATCCCTTATTCGACTTTACCCAGCACGGGCACGCGGATGGTCTCATAACCCGGCAGATCGGTACGCACGACGATTTCGCCGCGGACTTCGCCCACCGGTTCCAAAGCCTGAAACGTCATGGGTATGACAGCCACGCTTTTCTTCCCCGTTGGGGCGACGAAACGGAACCTTGCATCCGGTCCACTCACTTCCGGGACTTGAAACGGCTCCCTGGCCTGGATCACGATGTTGCGGGCCACGGTGGCCCCCGGCTTCACCTCGCCCAACAGCACCTGAGACGGTTGCACGGTGACCGCGGCAACGACGGAGCCTTCCACCGGCAAGCTGATCCGTTGGGCATCCTCGCGGACATCGTTGGTGATCAATTCGATGCGTTCCGCGAAATACCCTGGCGGGGCATCCGGCCGCAAGATTACTGTTATTGCGTAAGCCACCTGTCCGCCACCGCGCCCTGTTTCCGTCAATTGCGATTGTAGAAAGGGGGCACTCGGTTTCGCCTGCACAATCTGCCAGTCATTGCGTCCCGCGTAGCTGAGCTGTACCTTGCGCTCGGATGCAGTCCCGGCCGAAACACCGGAAAACACCACCTCGCCCGGATCGAACACGACGTCACTGCGAATGTAAACGTAGGTATGCAGTTGGACCTCGGCGGGAAACGGTTTGTCAAAGGTTACGGTGATCGTGGCATCCTTACGCCCCATGAAGGCCCTCGTACCGACCGTGGCGATGATCTGGCCCGTTTCGTAGGTCTTCAGCGTGTCCTTCGTAAACCTCGGTTGGGTGCAGCCGCAGCTTGTGCGCACGTGTGCGATGTGGACATCCTCCACGTAGAGATTCTTCAACGTGAAGACATGCTCGACCTTGGCAGCGCGAGCGACCATGCCAAAATCATGGCTGGTGTGGTCGAACATCGCGGCAGCCCACTCTTGTCCAACACTGGCACTGCCGGCAAACGAAATTGTCAATAACACAAGAATTACCAGCTCACAATACCTTCTCATGGCACTCACCTTGTGTGGAGGGGCAATTCGGGGTGGAAACAAGATGCGTTGCGACGGTTCCAGAGACCATCGCACCTTTTCGCATCGCTTCCCATCGCAGCGGGACTCTCCGGCATTAAAGCCGCGTAGCGCCGTTATTGTCAGCCTCCGCGATTGGGAGCCGCGGAATTGCCGATTGCGCGCGAAATGAAAAAGCCGCCTGCCGCGGGCCTGCCGACTGCTTGTGCCTTGCGTGCGGCGGAGGGCAAACCGGCTTTTCACAAAGGCTGCTCATCCATCTGCGCTGGCGCGGATCATATCGTGCATCACAGAAAGCTTCAACCTCAATTTTGGGCGTGCATGGCCGGGAATCGAATCGACGCAGCGTTCTTCCCTGCCTCGAAAGTTGAACTTGTGGCCACGGAAGCCTCTCGTCCCTGCCGCGAGGTTCCCTTTCCCTTATTTCGAAGGGAGCCAGGATACTGGCATCTTTCATCGGGACTTCTGCAATTTCGGTTCGCAAGCTCCGTCCTTCCCTTGGGAGATGGTAGGGCCAAGGCAGTTTCCCGTGGCAACGGCTTTCCTTGCTTTCCTGAATTGCCCAGCGTTCCAGCCTGTCCCCTCCCTTAGATGGGGATCGAGCAGTTTGCAAAAGTCCAGTTTCATCTATGTCTCAACGCCTTACGATCCGGTTTCAGGCTGAGGCAACACGGCAGCCGGTCGAGCCGCCCTCGAAAGTGAGGATGCTTGAGGAAAGCGTATAACCCGGGCTTGCCCGGAAAGCTCACCGTGCTCCGCCGGATCATCGAGGTCGGCAGAGAGGGAGGACTCCTTCTGGCCTCCCAGACTGACGACTCGACACAACGGTAAGGTTTGTTTCTCCCAACCTGCTGTGAGGAACCATTGCTCCGCCACAAGCCCCAGATTCCAGATTAGGAGCGAGAATAATTCAGCGACCTCGGCGGCGACGAGCGACGCGGCCCGCCACGTCGCGCTGCCTGCCGTATTCGCAAGACCGAAGCACAGGAAAACAATTCCCAGGAGGGCCGATGCAATCGCGGTGCGGGAAAAACTTTTCATCGGAGTACGACGCCCTTGTGGCAATGAAGCCAAAATGGCGAGGTCCCGGAGCACGCGAAATGTCCTGCGTAAGCCGTATTTGGTGCGACCGAAGCTCCGCGGCCGATGGCCGACTGGGAGCTCAATCGAATTCGCTCCCAAGGCATCCGCCAAGACGGGAATGTAGCGGTGCATTTCTCCCACCAGGACCAGGCGTTCCGCCAGCTCGCGCCGCATCGCCCGCAGGGAGCAGCCCAAATCGTGAACCGAGGTCCCCGTCACACGGCGAACCAGCCAATTGGCTGCCAGCGAGGGCAACCACCGCGTCCAAAATGCGTCTTGCCTGTTCAGCCGTCGCCCGTGAACGACATCATAACCCTCACGAAGCAGGGCGAGCATCCGCGGGATTTCGGTCGGATCATTTTGCAAGTCGCCGTCCAATGTCACCACCACATCACCTGTCGTGGCGCGAATCCCGGCTGCCAGGGCTGTGCTCTGACCGAAGTTTCTGGCGAATCGCACCAGTTTCACGCGAGAACACTCCGCGGCAACCGCCAACAACTGGTCCCACGTTCCATCTTGGGAGCCATCGTCAACGAAACAGATTTCCCATGGGCAGCCGATTTTCTCCAGAACCCCGAGAAGTTCCGCATACAGAGGGCGTACGTTACCCTCTTCATTGCACACGGGGATGACCACGGAAATCTCGGCCGCGTTGTCGAAGGATCGCAAGGGAAGTTGCATACCATCGTCCATGACGGAGAGACAATACCGTAACCGTTCACGGAAGATTCGCGGCCTCAAGCCGCGTATCGACCACAACGTTTCGTGGTTCCACGGAGCAACTGGCGCCCACGAGCAGAGTGCCCTCGCCATGCGGCTCGCGAAAACACCCCGTTTTCTGCATTGTTCTACGCGTGAACGGTTACACAATTCCAGACAGCCGTCTGCCGAACAGCCGTCGTACGTGACTCCAGCCCAGCCGGATATGGTATCTATTGCCACGGAGTTTTGGCAACGCTGTTTTTTCCACAAAACAGGTAATGCTTTTCTCCACCAAAAGTGTTAGACTACTTCCGAAGACGAGACACTCCGGGCGTGGGCTGGACTTCCCGGGCGGCCCGTCTCGGCCCGCCGACTTTTTCAGGTTCGGAGTCTCCGGACGAGTTCGGCATGGCCAAATGGCACTATGGGAAGGAGTACTGCCATGTCACTCTCTCTTAGGGTCATTGCGTTCTCGCTTGTCGCGGCGATTGCCGCCTCCACGCTGGCCGTCGTTGCGCACGCCCAATTGGGTCAGTCGGCCGATGCCCGTGTCCGCAAAGTCATCGAAGCGGTAGGCTGGAAATACGAAGTCGATTCCGACCAGGATTACAAGATGGTATTTCGATTCGATGACCATCGCACGCAATTGGTGTACGCGAACAGCAGGACAGTGGAATTGGGAAACATGGAGATTCGAGAGGTCTGGGCCCCGGGATTCACACTCCCGGACGAAACGCCGGCCGAGATGTTATTGGACCTCTTGCGACAAAACAACCAGGTCAAGGTCGGGGCCTGGCGGGTAATCCGGTCGGGCGAAGATCTGGTCGCGGTATTCACAGCTCAGATCGCCGCCGATGCCGACAAAGAGACTTTCCAGACCGTCGTTCAGGCGGTCTGCGCCACGGCGGACGAGAAGGAAAAGGCTGTTACGAACGGCGGAGACGACTTCTGATCGAACGGTCTTTGCCGCCATTCGTTTTCCTGAGCCGGTTCAACGCCGCTGCTTGACGCGACCACCGCCGAACTCGGGCTCGATCGCGCCACGGGGGAGGCCCGGGCGGAGGTCCGGCCTGAATCAAAGCATGCGGGTGCCTGGGCGATCGCTATTCCTGTTTGACGTCGAAGACGTCATCTTCCGCCACGATCTCGCGTGTCGGCTGCTGTGTGCCGTCATGTTGTTCGTGGTCTGCCGCTCCCTCGGCCGCAGCGGGCTTGCTCCCCGTGCTAGGGCGTTTCAGAAAGGCAATCCACCCCATGACACCTTTCGCGTCTTTGTAGTATTCGAAGCCGACCAGTTCCCACCCATGCTGCCCCAGCTCGTTCAGCTCATCTTGAAGTGCGAGCTCGGATCGCCGCACGGTGTAAAGATACTCCCAGCGTTGCTGCGCGGTAATGACAGCGGTCTTCGTCATCGCATAACCCTCCCATCGAATGGCCGCCCAACGTCGGATTCCCCACTCCCGATCCACCAGGTCTTCAACCTGGAATCGTGGTATCCATTCTAGCAGCGGGGCAGCGACCTCAGCGTTGCCGCCCCCTCAAAACAGCCGTCGGCAAGATGAAACACGAGATACGCGATCGCGATGGTTTCGGCTCCCCTTCACCGCGGAATGGGGATCGGTTCCGTCAAGGGAAGGTACGTTTGCGGCATGCGGTGTCGCGGTCCGATCGTCCGCCAATCGCCCACAAACGGCAATGCCTGGCGATCCTCGAGATCCACCTCTGCCCAGAACACTCCGTCGCTGCCCTCGTTACGCGCTAGTACCCGCCCCAAGGGATCGATCACCAGGCTGCTGCCATCGTACACTGAGGCGACCAAGTAAAACCCACCATCTCTTGCCCGTACGCGGAAGACGTTCTCCCCCTCCACACGCCCCTCTTTATCGGGAAAGGTCGAGCCCCAGGTCGGCGCGAAGACCACCTCCGCGCCTCGGATTCGCCACATCACAGCGACCTCGGGGAAAAACCAGTCGTAGCAGATCTGGATCGCAATGCGCCCGAAATCCGTTTCGAAGACCGGGTAATCGCTGCCGGGCGTGAATCCTTTCTGCCATTCCTCCCGCGGCAAGTGCACTTTGCGGTACCTGCCCGCCAATCCGCCGGTCCGATCGATCAGGACGGCCGTGTTGTACAACGTGTTGCCATCTTGTTCATACAATCCGGCCACGATCCAAAGATAGTTTTTCGCGGCACACTTCCCGAGATATTCGGTCGATGGGCCCGGTATCGGCTCGGCTACGTCCGCCACAGATAGATTCGTTCCCACCAGGGTGATGGCCTCACCCAAGCAAACCGCGTCCAGCCCTAATTGTCCAGCCCGGTCGATGTACCTGGCGAGGTTTTCCAGATTCGATTGCGGCGAGCTGTTTCGCGGGCGAAAATGGATCGTTCCCAGTCTCACCAGTCGCTTGCCCGGCCGTGATATATGCTGGAAGACGACGTCTTCCAACCGCACACGACCACCCCGAAGCCACTTGACTTCCAACGAAATCTCGACGGCGTCCGCCTTTTCCGGAGCGGTAAACACGTCTTGAAGGGTGAACTCCGCCGCGGCCCCATCGCTTTCGGACTCGGCCGAAAGGCAATCCCTCGCCAAGACACCGGCCGGATGCGTGGGCGATCCCTGGTGCAAGAATGTAACTCGGGCCAGGACTACGGACGCAATTGGGGCTGGCAAGTTCCAAGCCGTCCCTCGCACTTCGAGACGATAGCCTTGCCCAGCTTGAATGTTCTCGATCCGCTGCGAAATCCCGCCGATGGCGAAAGGACGATCCGGCGACTCCCAAACGACGCCCTGCTCCTCGAACCGCGGCTGCATTCCGGCGGGGGCGAAGGCGGGTTGAAAGGCTTGCCAAGCATCTTCTGGACGCAGGGAGTCCGACGGCGAGAACCGTGGGCAGCGAAGCAAATTCGCGGATTGCGAGTCCTCACTTGTATAAGCTGGGGAGACGGTCCAGAGATATTCCCCGCCGGTAAGAGCCAACAACAGCGTCGCCGTCAGTGAAACGAATCGCCCACGCATGGCAAAATCTCCCCCACCGCAGAGAGTACGCCCCGCCGCGTCCCATGAATTCTCTCGATCTTCACCACCGCGGACCCTTGGGCATTTTGGGCATAGCACTACAGCACAAGGCCCGCCTGCGTGCCTGATCTGCGCACCATAGCTTGCGCGCCGTTATCTCCCCTTGACCACAACAGGTTGAGCCAAAAGACAATCCTGCGCTATAGTATCAGGTGCGCCCGCCTGCAACAGGCCAACACGACCTGCGAATCACTGCACGTATTCGAAGACTACGTTAGCCTTGCGGGCTACCTCGAACAAATAGTTCCTGGATGCCTCGTACTCGGCCGGGCCTTTCATGTGCTCGATCATCAGCGGGACATCAGCGGGCAACGTCGCCAGGCGCTGGAGGTAGGTCACGTAGTCCAGCTCGCCCTCCCCCAGCGTCACCTCGACGAAATGCACATTCATCTCCACTTCCCATTTCAAGTCCTTGGCGTGGCAACTGACAATCCACGGCCCGAGCTTGTCGAAGCACTCGTTGATCAGGTCTGTATTGTTGTAGAACCTCGCTGGGCTGTTCACCAGATTGCAGGGATCCAAGTGCACGGCGAAAGCCTCGCGATCCACAGCCCGCAGCATTCGCAGATAGGAATCAGGGCTATCGGGCAGTGACCAGCCCATCATTTCGTAGGCGAATTTCGCTCGTTTTGGTTTTACGGCGTCGATGATCTGGCGGGCATTTTCCACCGCGGCCTCGAAGAATTCGTCAGAGAGATTTTTCGGGTGCGGCCCGAACCAAACGGTGGGGTTGAAGGATCCAGCGATATTGACGCAGCAGCGGGCCCCCACCTCGTCGGCCACGGCCAGACCCTCGATCACGCGATGGAGATGATCCGCGCGCTTTTGCGGATCAGCATCCAGAAGATTGCACCAGACTCCGACTTCGGCGATCACCACGTCGTTTTGCTGAAAGCCCTCGCGAATCTCCCGCAGGCGTTCCGATTCCTGGAGTCCCACGGGTGGGCAATACGCCGCGCGATAACCCTGCTCCCGGTGCAAGCGAGCCAGTTCGGCGGGGTCCTTGGGTGCGTGAAACACCGGTGCTCCCAAGCGGATCGGGTGCTTCGCGCCGGTGACGGGTTGATCACCCGCCGTCACAGGCGGGGCCGCGCCTTCGCTTGTACGCCACATTCCCGCCGCCATCACCGCGCCCGTCGTCTGAAGAAACCTTCGCCGTGTCGTAGCCATCTTGAGATATCCTTTTTCTTTCCCTCTTGCCTTGCCAAGCTACGGGTATCCCCATGCTCCCCGAGCTATGAGTATTTCCACTATTCCCTCGCTACGAGTATTTTCATCATTCCCTAGCTACGAATTATTGTCACCATCCTGCGTCGAATCTGGAGGTATCGTAGTTCGGGCAACTGCCCGCCCAAACCCACGCTTTGCTTTGGCGAACGGCCGTTTGCCTCCGCTGAAACCGTCACAATCCATTCCGCTATTACTACAGTTATTACTACAGTGCAAACTCCGCTCCCTGGCAGGGAGTGCCCAGCGTTTGTTGGGAGGCGTTGTGTACCGTCATCCCAAGATGTTGATCCAAGCAAACAGGCC
>DYLS01000113.1:10613-13742 GCA_020721965.1 Blastopirellula marina
ATCCAAGCAAACAGGCCCGCACTGTAGTACCATCGTACTATTTCGGTTCCACCCAGGAGAGATCGACGCAAGTGAAGACGATTTGTTGGTACGGGTGCTCAGTGCCCTTTTCCCAAAGGACTCCCACGGTACCGTCTTGCAGGATCGTGAGGTCCGAGTAGGCCGCCGGACCATCCCACAGGAGCCGCGGGTTCTTGAAGTCCCTATCGTCGTCATACAGGGTCCAAAGCGTCATGCCCTTGCGTCCCAGTCCTCGTGGCCCCGACCACACGATCCGGTCGTGCTCACCGCCAGCCGAGCGGCAAGTGAACCGTTCGATCGCGCACATGACGGGCGTGACGGTCTGCCCCGGTCCGATGGGCGACCAAGTCGCCCCCTCGTCGCGACTCTCGAAGAGATGCCGCTGGAGGCCCTGCTGCTGTCGGCAATCGAGCCACAGGATTCCATCGCATCGCTCCACCAGTTGCGGCTCATCACTGCCGCTTGGATTGTCGATCACCGGGCCGCGCTGCCACGTCTTGCCGTGATCGTCGCTCAAGAGCACTACATTGCGAAATGGGGCATACTTCCAACACGGTATCAACAAGCGTCCCGATTTCGTTTGCACGGCACCGCCAGGCCCCGGGATCGTAACGCGCCACTGCGGGTCATCATAATCCCGGGCCGTTCGCGAGACATCCACCGGCTCGCTCCAGGTCACGCCGTGGTCATCGCTGAATCGAACCAAGTTGCGAACATCGTCCGTCCCCGGTCGCGCCGTATCAGTACTTCGCTCCGGTTCGCAGCGAACGTAAAACAGCCACATTCGCCCCGTCTGCCGATCCAGGAGCGCAGCCGGATTGGCCGCCGACCAATACTCGCCTGGGTCCTCCACGATCTTCAGGGGTGACCAATTTCGTCCGCCGTCCGTGCTCCGCTTTACGACCAGGTCAATGTCCTGTCCCTTGCCCCCAGGATCGGAGAGGTCGTGCTTGCGAGCCTCGGCAAAAGCCAGCAGCGAGCCGTCGGCCGCCGTGGCGATAGCCGGGATTCGAAAGGCGAAGTAACCGGATTCGCCCTGCGAATAAACCACAGTCTCACGAGGATACTCGTCCCCCGACAAAGCAACCGCCATCCCGGAGAGGATCAAAAGCGTGCTTGCAAAGATCGCGACTATTTTCATCTTGAGGTTCTCCGAGTTCGACAGCGTCTTACCCTGCGTGGAACGTCGGCGGCCCACCCGGCGAACGGCGCCCCACAGCGTGACGATTGTCTCGTAGCGAATTTCGCTGGTGCTCAGGCTGGATGAGGCGTTCCGTCTCTCCCACAAGCCGTCCGATCTCTCCCACAATGTGATCGAGCAGACGGTGAATTGCAAGCCAATCGGAATGTGCGAACCGATTATGGACCGTTTGCCGTGTCAGCGGCGGCGAGGATTTGGCCGACCTCCGCCGCCAAAAAGAAGGAACCCGTCACGCAGATCAGGTCATCCGTCCCCGCGGAGTTCCAGACACGACTCCAGGCATCTTCCGAACTTTGGCAAACCCTGTACCGTTGCGGGATGATCCGTGCCGCGGCCTCCGCCAGGACTTCCACGGGTAGCATTCGCGGATTGCCGTGGTACTGGGTGAGCATGAACCGATGGAAATGACCAGCGAGAATCCGCAACATCCCCTCGAAGTCTTTCCCCTGAGTCGTTCCGAAAACGACCCATTTTCGCCGTGCGTCAAAGCACTCGTTCAGCGTCCGGCAAAGTGCATCCACCGAGGCGACATTGTGAGCCGCATCGAGCACCACGACCGGTTTACGATGCACAACCTCGATCCGTGACGGCAGCACCGCCCTTGCCAAGCCCTCGCGATAAGCCGTCAGGGGTAGCCGAAGCCCCAGGTCTCGAACCAGGCGTCGCACGGTAGCGACGGCCACCAAGGCATTTCTCGCCTGGTGTTCCCCCGCAAGCCGCAATTCCGCATCCAAAGCAAACGGCTGTTCGTTGGGAAGACGCAGCTCGAGTTCGATAACGCCGCGACTGTCCCCGATCTCGAGGTGCCGCGGAGCATGGTAGCGGTAGGCCAGGTGCTCGGGAGGGGCCATCCAGGGAGCAGCCCTCTTGACGGCCACCCGTCGAATCACCTCCATCGCCTCGGGGTCGGTGAAGCCGACGACTACAGGCACTCCGCGTTTGATGATGCCTGCCTTTTCCCAGGCAATCTGTTTGAGCGAAGTTCCCAATATGTCCGTGTGATCGTAGCTCACGCTCGTGATGACAGAGATGGCCGGTCGGCAGACGTTCGTCGCATCCAGGCGGCCACCCAAACCTACCTCGAAGACCGCCAAATCAACACCCCGCCGCGCGAAATGGAGTGCTGCCAGGGCAGTCAGAATCTCAAAATAGGTGGGACCGCTCTCGCGCGAGGATTCCCAAGCCACATCCATTTCGCGAACCATCGGCTGCACTTCTTCGAGCAGGGCATCGAATTGGTCCTGGGGGCAGGGGCATCCATCCACGGCCAATCGCTCTTCGACATTCCACAGATGCGGCGATGTGAAGACACCCACCCGGTAGCCTGCTGCCCGCAGTATCTCCGCGACAAGTGTCGCGGTCGATCCCTTGCCCTTCGTCCCTGTGACGTGCACGACAGGATAACGGAGATCAGGATTTCCCAGACACTCCAACAATTCCCGAGTGCGGCTGAGCTTGAAGACCTTTTTGCGGGGCGACGCGCCAGGCTGTGTTCTCTCGTAATTCGTGCGACCGAGCAGGAATTCGCGCAACTCCAAATGCCGCGCGCTTACCCGCCCCGATCCAAGAGATGTCTCCGAGCTACCAGGCATGGGCTGATCAAACATGGCGGGTGCGATCGAGATTCAAAATGGGAAAAGGGACGAGCCAGAGCATATCGCCGGGCCAAAACAACCTGCGGACAACGCGGCGATATGCACGAGCACAACCCTACGCCGCGGTGGGCGGAGTTCTAGCGCCTCATGGCTTCTATCCCCGCATGACTTCTATTGTGACGCATCCTCCCCGATTCCCAAAGAGCCTGCATCCTCGGCAAGGCCCTCACGACGGAAAGACGCGGCCACTGAAGAAAAGGTAGTCGTTCACAGGGGTTCTCGTCATGGCAGAACGCCCCCTCCCCTTGTCAT
>DYLS01000114.1 GCA_020721965.1 Blastopirellula marina
CGCACGTTTTTGGGGATGCGCTGATAAACTGCGGCCCCTGGAAAGGCTGGCCGTTCCGGGATATTATCAGCCTTTTATGGTTGCTTGCGTGCAACGTTGTGAGAGAACCCTTCGCGGCAAGGCGTTTGCAGTTGCTGTTCATGACATGCCCGCGAAGACGATAACGCGACCAGGTATCGGTGTTTTCCATGATCCTCGGCGTACTTCGCGAAGTCTTTCCCGGTGAGCGGCGGGTGTCGCTGGTTCCTGCCCAGGTCGGACCGCTGTCGAAGGCGGGTTTCAGAATTGGGGTAGAGTCGGGCGCAGGGGAACAGGTGGGGTTCGCGGATAGCCAGTATGCGGAAAAGGGTGCTCAGATCGTTTCGCGGTCTGAGGCCCTTGCTGCCGATGTGCTCCTGGCGGTCCGCTGGGATCTGCCGGATGAGGCCGCAAATGAGGCGATCGCGGCGTCTCGAACGGGGCAGATCGTAATAGGGATGTGGGACCCTTGGAATCACCGCGAGATGATCCAGCGTTGGGCCGAAAAGGGGGCCGTTTCGTTCGCCCTGGAGTTCCTGCCGCGGATCACGCGCGCTCAGAGCATGGACGTGCTCTCCTCCATGGCGACCTTGGCAGGTTATCGCGCCGTAATCTTGGCAGCCATCTCCTTGCCGCGCATCTTTCCGATGCTCATGACAGCGGCTGGCACATTGACCCCGGCGAAGGTGTTTGTTATCGGCGCAGGAGTCGCCGGTTTGCAGGCCATTGCCACCGCCAAGCGGTTGGGGGCAACGGTCTCGGCGTATGACGTGCGTCCCGCCGTCAAAGAACAAGTACAGAGTCTGGGCGCCAAGTTTGTGGAATTGGAGCTGGAGGCATCGGCGGCCGAAGACAAGGGCGGTTACGCGAAAGAGATGGGGGAGGAGTTCTACCGCAAGCAGCGCGAGATGATGACCCGAGTGCTGGCACAATCCGATGTCGTCATTACGACGGCTTCGATACCCGGTAAAAGGGCACCGCTGTTGATTACTGCGGAGATGGTGCGTGGCATGCAGCCAGGCTCGGTGATCGTGGATTTGGCCGCGGAACGTGGAGGTAATTGCGAGCTGACCAAGCTCGGGGATAAGGTGGTGGAGCACGGCGTTACGGTCTTCGGACCAGTGAACGTGCCATCCGATGTCCCGTACCACGGTAGCCAGATGTATTCGAAGAACATCACGACCTTTTTGCAACATTTGGTGAAAAGCGGCAAGCCTCAGCTCGATGGCGACGATCAAATCATCCGCGAAACCATGTTATGTCGCGACGGGCGTGTCGTCCATGCCAGTCTGGTGAAGTCGTCCACGCCAGTCTGATAAATCTGATGAATTGGTGATGGGTTGACGGATCGGGCGCGATGCGGCACGCGTGGAAAGGGCTTGGAATTCGTGTTTTTTTGCCAACCCCAAGGGCGGCTGTTTGCGAATTGGCCTGGTCCTTGTAAAGATATGGGGCTGGCCGGTGGGTGCCTGTAAGTACGAGTGCGAGCGAGATTCTCCGTGACCGGAAGCGGGGGGCTTGTGGAGGTGGCTATGACCGACTGGATGGGCTTGATTCTATTCGCCGAGCAGGCGGCATCAGCTTCGGACAAGGTTTCGGGATTGCCGCTGGGCTTGGCCATTACCATTTTCGTCCTGGCGGTTTTCGTGGGCTTCGAGATCATCACCAAGGTTCCCCCCACGTTACACACACCGCTGATGTCCGGATCGAACGCGATATCTGGAATTACTGTGGTCGGAGCCATCATCGCTGCCGGTGCCGGGCACTCGCTCTGGGCTACCATTCTGGGCACGTTGGCGGTTGTGTTGGCGACCATCAATGTGGTGGGGGGCTTCCTCGTGACCAACCGCATGTTAAACATGTTTCGACGGAAATCGAACTGAATCGTTTCCGTCCGAAACAGAATTCGGCTGACGTGGAGAAACGTGCATTGCATATGTTGCGGGATCAGGAATCTGGTCTTTTGAGCGGACCTCAAAGTCGCGTATTTGGGCGAGAGCGAGTTTGCCGTGGATAAAGCTTCCGTCATCGAACTGCTGTACCTCCTCGCGTCGGTTTGCTTCATCATGGGGATCCGCGGGCTGACGCACCCTCGAACCGCGGTGCGGGGTAATGCGATTGGCGCCCTTGGCATGTTGATCGCCGTGGTGGCTACCCTTTTGCATCAAGATGTGATCGAGTTCACTTGGATCATCGTCGGACTGGTGGTGGGGAGCCTGATTGGGGCAGTCTTGGCCGTGCGGGTTCGCATGACCGCAATGCCGCAGATGGTGGCGCTACTGAATGGGTTTGGCGGTGCCGCTTCGGTATTGGTGGCGGGGGCAGAATTGCTCCGGGAACCACCACCCCCTCTCGGGGACGTCGCCGTGGCTACCTACGCCTCGGCCGTCATTGGCTCGGTAACCTTCTGGGGCAGCCTGTTGGCTTTTGCCAAGCTCGAAGAGTACAAAGCCTTCCGTAAGCCCATTCGGTACCCTTACTTGCAACCGATCAACGCTTTGTTGGGGCTTGGCGCGCTGGCGCTGACGGTGTGGGGGGTGATGGAACCGAACTCCATCGCCGCATACTGGCTGGTCGTTCTGATTGCCTCCGTCTTAGGGGTTACTTTGGTGAATCCCATCGGTGGGGCCGACATGCCGGTAGTCATTGCCCTCCTCAACTCTTATAGCGGTCTGGCGGCTGCGGCTACCGGTTTCGTCCTCGGTAACTCAGTGCTGATCATCTCCGGTTCGCTTGTGGGGGCCTCGGGCATCATACTCACGAACATCATGTGCAAGGCCATGAATCGTTCCATGACCAACGTGTTATTCGGGGTCCTTCAGCCCGGAGAGGATGCCCCCAAGCAGGACGAGGTGTACAAAACGGTCAAGTCCGCCTCGGCCGAAGAAGTGGCGATGCTTTTCGATTCGGCGTCACGGGTGGTGATCGTCCCGGGATATGGGATGGCCGTGGCCCAGGCACAGCACGCCGTCCGAGATATGTATCATCTTCTCGAGTCTCGCGGAATCGAAGTATTGTTTGCGATCCATCCAGTGGCTGGGCGGATGCCAGGCCACATGAACGTGCTTTTGGCGGAGGCAGAAATCCCGTACGACAAGCTAAAAGAGATGGATGAGATCAATCCCGTCTTCGCCGAGACCGATGTTGCCGTGGTTCTGGGGGCTAATGACGTCATCAATCCGCTGGCCAAGACGGATCCGCAAAGTCCCATCGCGGGCATGCCCATCCTGGAAGTGGGCAAGGCGCGAACCGTCGTGGTCATCAAGCGGAGTCTCAGTCCGGGTTTCGCCCAGATTCCCAATCCTCTCTTTGCAGCCGAGAACACATTGATGTTCTTCGCGGATGGCAAGAAGGCGGTCTTGGATCTTATCGCGGCGTTGAAGGAATAGCGGATGTCCCTGGCGGATCGGCGGCCGGAATGGCGAGGGAAGGATGCTCCTCGCAACAACCAAGGCTAGTCTAGAGGCAGCGTGAGTTGAGGCCAAGGTGTGTCGGCGTTTGTGGCGTTCGGAATCATATCGATCCGTCGTAAGATCCAGCGAAGAACGATTGCGGTCAAAAGGGCGATTTCGTCCGTGGAGAGTTCTCGTCCTCTTGGGATCCCGTGCCATCGCTCCACGCACTTGCGGCAGCAGGTGGCAGTGGCGTGTTGAGCGACAAATACCGGGTGACCCCGCCAGGGGGTTTGTCTCCCGTCGTTTTTAGGGAAAGCCGCTGCCAGTCGCGAAGAGAGGATCGAGTGGGCATGGCGAGAAAGAGTGAACCAACCCTTTCGCCGAATATAGTCTTGGTCCTCTTCCGTCAAACGGAACGAATTGCGAAACCGGCTGCGTGCCAGTCGATCCAACCGCCGATCGATCCAATCCACCGGAGAAGTCCTTTCCCGATCTTTGTACCAACACGTATAGCGCCGGGGACATACGACGCCCGGCGTTCGGCCCGCCTCACAGCTCTTATAACATGGCGAATGTTGTAACTGGACTTTTGCTAGTTGGGTTGACAAGCGGCCCAATCGCCTCGGGAGATGGTAGTGCGAAAGCGGTTTCCCACCAAAGCGGCTTTCCCTATTTTCTTGAATTTCCCAGAGTCTCAGTTTGTCGCCCCCTCTCAGGGGGGCGAGCAAGCCGTTTGCAAAAACCCAGTTGTAACATGGCGAACCATGCTGCCCTAGGGCGTTACAACACTGCGGCGGGGCAGGAACCGGTTTCGCCGTTACGTCAAGAGCATCATATAATGAGTGAGTAGCTATCTGTGAAGTTCGGCGGTCTCCGGCAGGGGCCGATCTGGTTCGGCGCTGAGAGGGGGTTCGATGCTTTCCGTAGGTCAAGTCGTGACGCTCTTGGAGACGCTGGCTCCGTCTCGCTTGGCAGAAGATTGGGACAATGTGGGGCTATTGGTGGGTTCCCCGGAGCGCCGGTTACGGAAAATGATGACGTGCCTTACGTTGACGGAGCGGACGGTCAACGAAGCCGTGACGAAAGAAGTGGGCCTGGTGGTGACGCATCATCCCCTGCCCTTTCATGCGGGGCGGATGTGGACAACGGAGACGCTGCCGGGCAGGCTTTTGTGGGATCTGGTTGCGGCACGCATTTGCGTGTACAGCCCGCACACCGCTTTCGATTCCGCGGAGCGAGGCATCAATCAGTTGCTTGCCGAAAAATTGGGGTTGCAAGACGTCGCGCCGCTGGTGCCGGATACTCAGACGCCGCACTTAGGAATCGGACGCAAAGGCTCGCTGCCGGCCGAGTTATCTCTGCTGGAGTTGGCCCAGCATGTGAAAAAATCGCTGGGGATCAAGTATGCGCGAGTCACGGGGGCTCCGAATATGGCGGTCCGAAGGGTTGCCGTGGGCTGTGGAGCCGCGGAAGAGTTGCTGGCAGTAGCGGCGCAGTCGGGATGTCAGGCGTTGGTGGTCGGGGAGGCCCGATTCCACACGTGTATCGAGGCGGAATTTCGCCGAGTGGGGTTGTTGATCGTCGGGCACTACGCTAGCGAACGTTTTGCGGTAGAACATCTAGCGACTGTGCTCCAACAGGAGTTCCCGCAGGTTGAGGTTTGGGCCTCGTGCGAGGAGACCGATCCGGTTCGATGGCTTTAGAGGCTCGGAATCCGCGGAGGGGCAGCCGTTCGATTCTATAGGTAGGCAATTGTACAGGTGATCGAGCAGGTGTTGCTTTGCAAGTGGCCCGCAGTGGCCTCAAACTGACGATGTCCGCAGCTCGGCATACGACCCCGACGGCCGTCTAACCCGAACGGTTGGGAAGCACCGTTCGTATTAAAAATCAGTCGGCGAAATCTTTCAGAATTGCGGTGGTTCGTGGTCTCGGCCTTCCCCAGTGGTCTCGGTTCGAGTTGGCAGGTATTGAAGCTCAGGGGCGGCGGTAGTAGCTTGTTGCTATTCTGAAGCATCGGGAAAGTTCATACGAGGGCGGCGAGGCGGTTTGCTTGATCGTGCTGAAATGGAAAATGGCAATTCGAGGGGGCATATAGCGGCGGCCGCGGACCAGTCCAGTCACACACCTAGCCTAACTTTTGCGAAGGCACCGATTTATTCTTGGAAGGATCAGCTTCAGCATGAATTCTGGTGTTCCAAATTGGGTCACGGCGTCGGACGTGTTGAGGCAGGTCTATGCCGTCATTCAAAGCGAGATGGAGGAGGTGGAGCAGGCCCTGCGGCAGGAACTGAAAAGTAGCTGTCCGTTCATCGATCGGATGCTTAGGCACGGCTTTCAGTTGGGGGGAAAGCGACTGCGCCCGGCGCTGGTGCTCTTGGCAGGAAAGGCCGTGGGCCAGGTCGGGCCTGACCATATCACGATCGCTTCGGCCATCGAGCTGGTTCACACGGCCAGCTTGATTCATGATGACGTACTCGACGAAGCTGTCATTCGCCGCCATTTGGACACCGTGAACGCCCGCTGGGACAACGAAGCCAGCGTACTCTTGGGGGACTTTTTACTGGCCCGTGCGATCTGTCTGGCCAGCTCGCTGGACACGATGGATGCGAGCCGCGAAATCGCTCAGGCCAGCCATCATATGTGCCGGGGAGAGTTGCGACAAATCGCGACCCGTGGGCATTACGATCTGACCGAGGACGAGTACCTGAGTATCATCGCCGAAAAGACGGCGTCGCTGTATGCCGCGTGCGGACGATTGGGATCGTTGTACTCGGGCGCGGACAAGGAGATGTGTGATCGTTTCGCACGCTTCGGTAATAACTTGGGGATCGCATTTCAGATCGTGGACGACATCCTGGATATTTGGGGCGATGTAGGGAAAATGGGCAAGTCGCTGGGTACCGATCTGGACAAGCAAAAGCCGACGCTGCCGTTGATCTATCTTTTACAGAGCCAGGACGATGACGAGAAGGCCGAAATCGTCGCTACCCTTCGCGATGGTCGCGAGGAGGCTCGGTCCGCGATTCGCCGCTGGCTTGCTCGGAGCGATGCCTTGGCGCGGGCGGAGCTTAAGGCTCAGTTCTACGTGCGAAAGGCCCAGGAGGTCCTGGCTCCCCTGCCCTCTAGTCCCGTAACTGCGGCACTCCGCCAAATGGCCGACTTCGTGTGCCACCGCGATCAGTGAACCCCCCCGCTCGGACGTATTGCACTATTCGGCACGTTTTATTTTTATGGAGAGAAAGATCGTTACGACGGGCGAGTGAAAACGGCCGCTCGCGGAGAGCTAGGGACGAGTACGAGTAGCAGGATTACGCAGCTCTCGGGCAGGCAGAGATGGCGTTTCTTCCCTCGGAAAATGGGCGGCACTGGGCTCGAACCAGTGACCTCGACCGTGTGAGGATCGCGCTCTAACCAACTGAGCTAGCCGCCCGATCTTTTGCCCGCCTTGCCCTGCCTGCTTTCGCTCTGCCCCGGTCGGTCGCTGACGGGGCGTTCCATTCATAATGCTACATTGCTCAATTGTAACTGATTCTACACTGCCCGTCGGGAACTTCAAGCGGGACAGACGCTGGGGGGCTGGCTCAGGGAGAGGCTCGGGTTGGAGTGACACGGCAAGCTCGGAGCGAAGAACCCGCCTTTTCCCGGATTCTTGTCTTGGGGGGGTACGTGCTGAACGTTCCGGCTCATTGCCGCAGCTACCGTCTGATATGCCCCGTGGGGGACGCCGGAAAAAGGAAGGTTTCCGCGAGTACCCCGCGCCGCTGATGCTGCACGCCGCTGATGCCATTTGCGCAAAAGCAAAAGCCGGGGGAGGGTAGGACTTCGCCAACGCCCCTTGTATCCGGTAAGCTTGAGAGACTGAGACTTGAGCGGAACTTTGCCGTAGGAGTGCGTGGGCAAAAAGAGTCGAGGGGATTGACATGGCCATATTTGTGGTATGCCCTGGATGCAGGACGAGATTCAACGTTAGCGACAAATTCGCCGGCAAGAGTGGGCCGTGCCCTAAATGCAAGACAATTATTGAAATCCCCAAACTGACGGAACAGGTTGTAATCCATGAACCGGAGCAATTCGCCTCCGGTGGGCGGACGCAAGCGGGAAAACTGGCTACCAAGCCCATCGCCCGACCAACCGTGCACTTTCATGCGGTGACGGCCGTAGCCGTGATAGGGGCGATCCTGGTTGTAGCCGTTGGGACATTCGCGCTTGGCCGCGCTTCCGTGTTTCACGATAATCTGATTCTTCAGATTGTCGGTTTATCCTTGGTGACACCTGCCTTGGCGGCTGGTGGCTATCATTTTCTTCACAGCGAGGACGATCTATTTCCCTTGCAAGGGCAACGCCTTTATTTGCGATCGGCCATGTGCGCGTTGGGGTACCTGCTGATCTGGGCAGGTTTCGTCTCGATGCGAGGCTCTTGGATCACCCCGGAAATCTGGACTTGGGTGATCTTCGCAACGCCGCTTTTCTTACTGGGAGGATTCATCGCTTACCTGACGATGGACCTGGACTATGGCAATGGCGTTCTTCACTTCGCCCTGTTCGTACTCGTGACGGTTCTGCTTCGCTGGGCCGCGGGCTTGGGGTGGGTCTGGGATATTCCCAGCGAGGAGATGCCGTTGATGTGATGTCTCGATCTCGTGGTGCGCGGTCTTCGCGGTCTTCCCGAAACGTCTTGCTGGAAGGGGGGCGATCCCTCATGGGTACGATTCAGGACATCCCCGAACTGCGGGCTTGCGATGAGCAACGGCAGCTCGTCCGCATTCCACCGGAATTGGATGTGCCCCTGACCGATCGCGTGAGGCGGCTGATCGACACCATGGAGTTCCGCAGGCTGGCGCGGGTGTCGCAGTTGGGCTTGGTGTCGTTGGTGTATCCCGCGGCCAACCACACGCGGTTCGAGCATTCCCTGGGGGTGTATCGCTTGGCATTGTTGTTTCTCAAGCGGCTGGAGACGGACGATCTCTTTCGGCGGATCGTTCGTCCCGAGGAGGCCGAGCTGCTCATCGCGGCAGCGCTCCTGCACGACCTGGGACATTGGCCGTTTTGCCATCCCATCGAAGACCTGCAACTGCCAGGCGTGCCCCGCCACGAACTGTTCGCAAGCAGCTTCATCTTGGAAAGCGAGGTCGGAGAATTGCTCCGCGAAGAATGGAGCATCAGTCCACGTGACGTCGTTCATTTGCTGCACGGGGCGAGTCTGCAAACCTCTGGCGAGCGCTTATTGGCCGGAATCCTTTCCGGCCCGATCGACATCGACAAAATGGATTATCTGTATCGCGACAGCGTGCACGCAGGAGTGCCGTATGGCCGCAACTTCGACCAGCATCGATTGGTCAAGAGCTTGTGCGTCAATGAGGCGGGCGATGGGCTGGCGATTACCGAAAAAGGCAAGACGGCGGCGGAGCTGATGTTGTTCGCACGCTACGTGATGTTCAGTGAAGTCTATTGGCATCACGCCGTACGATCTGCCACCGCCATGTTGCAGCGGGCATTTTATCACCTCTATTCACGCCAGGATCTGGACGTTTTGTTTCGGCAGACGGATTGGGATTTCGTGCAAATGCTTCGGCGGGCGGCTGGAGATAGCGCTGCGGGGACCTTGCTGGAGGGTGTTTTTGGCACGCAACGCTGTCTGTTCAAACGAGTGGCACAGTACAGCGCCATCGAAAACGAGGAGCTTTATCGGCGGCTAGCGAGACGCCCTTACCCGTGGCTGACGATTTGCGGGGAGATTCTGGCGACTATCCTCTCCGCGCGGATCAAAAAGGTAGTGGCCCCGTTTGAGGTCCTGATCGATGCCCCACCGGTTCATAAAGAAATCGAGTTTCATGTGGACGTATTCTTTCCCAAAGAACAACGTTACAGGCCGTTGGTCCAGGTTTCGCCCGTAGTCAAGGCATTAGCGCAACAGCAATTCGATGACTACGTGAAGCGGGTGCGAATCTTTGCTGCTCCGCGCATTTATGAAGATTTACTTGCTTTGCGCGACTTCGCCGACTTGGTGCACGCTGCGGTGGACGAAGCCGACTCGTAGGTCGCCACGATCTTGGGTAGACAACGCATCTTGGGAGCCAGGACTCACATGAGTCTTTTCAAACATTCCAATGATCGGTCGTCATGGTCTTGGGCGGAGTGCGCATCTCGGGAGCCTGCCGCATTGGGAGAGATAGGCGGCCACGCCGAGGAGAGTCTTGAACAGTAGCCACAATGTGCGGATCGAGCGGATTCACGGGATTGGCAGCACAGGGTAGTCCAAACATACGAATCGTAGCGAATTCCGCGGTTGTTGGTGCATTGCGAAGGGAATAGAGAGCCGTGAGCGTGGATCTGGATTCGACGGGAGGACGCGTTTTTGTACGGGGCGACCGTGCTCGGCCGTTTCTCGAACGGCATCCCTGGGTTCGCGCCACTTCGATCGAACGGATCGAAGGTGAGCCGGTAGCAGGGCAGGTCGTGGAGCTGGTGGGCAAAGGCGACCGCGTGATTGCCCGCGGCATCTACGAAGCGCAGGGCGGTATCCGCGTGAGATTATATGCGTGGGATCAACGGCAGTTGGATGCCGAGTTCTGGCGGGAACGCATTCGCATGGCTTTCATGCTGCGCGAAACATTGGGCCTGATGCGGCCGTCCGAGGCGTGCCGGTTGGTCTTCAGCGAAGCCGATGGATTGAGCGGCCTGATTGTGGATCGTTACCGCGACTACATCGTCATTCAAGCAGGCTCCGTCGGCATGGTCCGGCGACTCCCCGTGATTTCAGGGGTGCTCAACGATTTGCTGCGGCCATCAGCCATCCTGGTGCGATTGGAACCTGAATTGCGGCGGTTTGTGGGGGAATCGTGTGAGGAAGGCGTATTCGTGGGGCACCCCCCCGAGGGTCCCGTCGTAATCGAAGAGCATGGCTTGCAATTCGGCGTCGATTTGATGGAGGGGCAGAAGACGGGCTTTTATCTGGATCAACGCGAGAACCGGTTGGCTGTGGCACGCTATGCCCCGGGAAGACGGGTGCTGGACATGTTTTGTTACACGGGTGGTTTTGCCTTGAGCTGCGCCAAACTCGGCAAGGCCAAGGAGGTATGGGGGATGGACGGCAGTGAGCGGGCCGTGGCCCTCGCGCAGGCGAATGCACGACAAAACGGCCTGGCGAACGTGCGGTTCGAGCAAGGGGACGCATTTCAGACGCTGAGGCAATTTCGGGACCGCGGCGAGCGATTTGGGATGGTCATCCTCGATCCCCCGAAATTCGCCGGCGGCAAGGCTTCGGTCCCCGACGCACTCCGCGCCTATCATTCGCTGAATCGCTTGGGAGTGGAGTTGCTTGAACCAGGCGGGATCCTGGCAACGTGCAGTTGTTCCGGGTATGTGACGCGGGAAGATTTCTTCAACGTGCTGTTCGGCGTGGCTCAGCAGGTTAAACGGGAGATTCAGGTGTTGGAAATGCGATCCGCCGGTCCGGATCATCCCACCTGGGTGGCGTGCAGGGAAACCAATTACCTCAAATGCTTCATATGCCGAGTCTGGTAGCGGCTATCTGAGGGTCTCCGGGAATTTGACAGTCGTAACCTCTTGTTTTCAATGGCGTTCGGACATTTGGCCGCACGCTTTCGCGTATCTGTGCGGTTGAGGATCTGGGTAATCTGCGGAATCTAACTTCCGGACACCCTCGGCTATCTGCTAGCGATAGCACGCGGCGGCTGGGTAGCTTCCTCGTCGGACGGTTATCTGAGGTGGAGTGGTGCAGAATAACGCCGTGCCATGCGTGGCGCGGCAGTGGAGTGGCGCATATCCCTTCGCAAGGACTGTTGTGCGGGCGAGGCTCTGGAACGCAAGGCCTGTGCTTGGGTTTTCGTGCATTGTGTGTGCGATTGCCTCTCCCTCTTGCGGGACGCGTGGATCACGACAGATATTCGATGCCTAGTTCTCCCCGGCAACGCGATTCGCGATGCCTCAGTTTTCGGGGGCCGTTTCCGAAAGCCACAGGCGAAGCGTGTTCAACATGTGCTTACCAACGGTGACCCGGCGGTAGGCCGGATGAACGCTGAACGAGATTTGCCGCACTCTGAGCGCAGGTGGGTTGAGCCTGAGCACGGCCACCTTGAATTTCCAAATTTCGCCGTCTTGGGATTCGAGGGGCAAGGCCGCGAGGATAATATCGGCGGGAGCAAGCAAGCCGAATCGTTGAATCCATTCCCGGGCGGCCTCTGCGGCATGTTGAGGATCGTCGTTGGTCCCTAATTCATCCTGCCACGGCTGAGCAGTGGGAAGGACCCAGGACGCGGAGAGCACGGACGGGCCGCGTTTTGTTTGAGTGATCCAGTCGCTGACCATCCCGCCCGTGTCCGATTCCAGGATGGCAAGCCTCCAATCGCGTTGAGACAGCATGTCGGTGACGACGTCCTGGAGTTCTCGCCCATCGGTGCTGAATACCAGATTTCCGAGGCATTCCCGGATCGTTTGCAATACCGGCTCGACCTTTGCACGGCAGATGTCTTCGCTTTTTTCCCGCGTTGTGATGCGCAAGATGATTATGTTCTGTGAGGCGTTGATGCCGACCAAGGGATCTCGCCCGCGCCGGATCAGATCGGGCAGCATGGACTCGACCTGACTCTCCCCAGCGCCGAAGCATTTTACGTCTTGGTGCAGGATGTAGTCTGTTCCCAGACCGCTGGCACGCAATCGGGCTTCTACCTCCGGCCACATTTCGTACAACTCGACCGGGACGCCGGGAAGACAGATGAATCGACACGGAGGCAGATCGGGCCGGGAAATCTCCAAGTCAATGCCGGGGGCCGTACCCCGGGGATTCGCGATCATCTGGCTGCCGGCGGGAAACATTGCTTGAAGGCGGTTTTGCTCGGGCATCGGACGATTTCGGCGGTGAAAGAAATCCTCGATTGCCCGCACGGCTTCCGAATACTCCCGCAGTGCCACCCCGTGGGCCTCGGCCAGGGCGGATCGTGTCAGATCGTCGGCTGTTGGACCGAGGCCGCCAGTGGCGACGACGTAGTCGGATCGCGCGATAGCTTGGCGGAAAACAGCCACCATGGCGGGGAGGTCGTCACCGACCGCGCCGTGGTAAAGGACTCGTACCCCGAGATCCTCCAATTGGCGGCTGATCCACTGGCTGTTGGTATCGAGTAATCTTCCATTGACAATCTCGTCGCCAATGGAAAGCACTTCAGCAGTGGGATTGTCCGTGCGATCTGTCATGAGATTTTACCGAACAAGGAGGTCATTCCAGGCTTGCAACAGATGCCGTAACCGGCGTTCCCGAAGTGGTAGTCGTTCACAGGGGTACTCATCACACCCAAAGTGCTTGCCCTCTTGTCATTTCGAGCGAAGCGAGAAATCTTGTGGTGCCCCACCGCCATTGCACGCCACTGTATATTGTTTCTAGAAGCTGCTGTCTATGCTATATATTGTGCATCAATGGGCGTGTGCAATGAGAGCCAGCCACCGGGAGAAAGCTTGCGAACCGAGAAAGCTTCTCGGCAGGGGTCAAGATTTCTCCTCGCTGGCGCTCGTCGAAATGACATCGCTGTGATCGTCGAAGTGACATGCCTGCGTTCGTCGGAATGAGACTGCGTTTCAGACTCAAGGAACTTCTGGAACCTCTGAACAACCCTCGTTGGGTCGCACATCTTTTCCGTTATAGCTCAGCCGTCGACGGTTACCGTGCTGCAATGCCTCAGCACGTTGATTCCTAGAAGTGCCTGAGAGGCGACTATTTCGAGATCGGGGATCCTGTTTCTCGATCAAAACGGTCGGGAGTCAGTTGCGGTGGTACAGAGTCCCCGGTCTTTTGCATCCAGTCATCCAACACGGCTGCCATTTCATCTCGGACCTGCCGCATCTCAGGCAATTCGGACAGGTCTCGCAGGTTGTGGATGTCGTCGCGAGTGTCGTACAATTCGTATTCGGGCGACGGAAGCTTAAAGCACTGCATTTGTTCGTCGGGCAGCGTGCCTGCGTCCCGTAGTTGCCTCATCGCCGCAAATGTTGGACTTTGCACGGCGTCGGCTGGTGGTGTGCGAGGCACATCCCTGACCCAATTCCGGATCAAGAGGTATCGCTCGCCACGGACGGCGCGTTCAAAGGCCCGATAGTCGTGCCAGTTGTGCTCGGAGAACACGTAGTCGCGAATCTTTGCCTCCGGATTCGCGAAAAGCGGCACCATGCTTACCCCTTGGAAAGAGGCCGCGGGTTCAGCGCCTGCTAACTGCAACAGCGTTGGCGCGAGGTCGATAGAACTGACCAGCGACCGGCACACCGTGCCCGCGTGTTGATTTCCTGG
>DYLS01000273.1 GCA_020721965.1 Blastopirellula marina
CTCGTCATCACCGAAACGGACGGCTGTTTTGCGGATGGACTCATCGCCGCCACCGATTGCACGGTAGGACACCGCACCCTGCGCGTGGAAGATTACGGCAAGACCGCCGCCACCTTCGTGGACACGCAAACGGGTCGCGCTGTTCGCGTCGCGCCCGCGTTGGATATTCGCGAAAAGGCATACGCCTACGCGCCCGACGAGCCGCGTCACTACTTCGCCCAAATGCAAGCCTATCAAGTCATGCCTGATGACGAGATGTTTACCATCACCGAAGTGCAATTGACCACGTCCATCGAAGCCATCGTTTCCCGCCCCGCTGTGCGCGTGGACTGCGACATGTGCGGGGAGGAGATCATCAACGAACGCGAAGTCAAACAAAACGGATTGACCCTGTGCAAAACCTGCGCGCATGGGGGGTATTATCGTGTGGGACAAATTGCCAATTTGTCCTACACCCTCCGGCAGGAAGCCGCGCTGTGAACTTCATCGTCAAACTCTTCGCCGCCCTCAAAGACAAAGCGCAGGCGGGTCAACTCGCGCTGGAACTCAAACACGATTAGCCTCGCGTGGCAGATTGACTGGACGAAATCGCCGCCCAGAAACCGCCGCTCGAATCTTCCATGAAACCCATCCTCGTGGCGGTCAATCACGAATTCGCCTTTCCCGATCAGATCATTTCACCGCACGACGAGATCGCCCTCTTCCCGCCCGTCAGCGGAGGCTGATGATGAACTCTCTCCTTTATTTACTGGTTCCCATAATCGCTTTCTTGTACGCCAGCGTCGGCTTCGGCGGCGCGACAGGCTACCTCGCCGCCATGAGTTTTTTCGGCATCCCGCCGCAGGAGATGGCTTCCACCGCGCTCATCCTGAACATCCTCGTTTCGAGCATTTCCTTTTCCTCCTTCTACCGCGCGGGGCATCTGCGCCGCGATCTTCTCGTTCCATTTCTTATCACATCCATTCCAGCCGCGTTCCTGGGCGGGTATTTCAAAATTACCGATGAAATCTATTCTGCCCTGCTCTACGCGGTATTGACTTTTGTCGCCATCCGCCTGCTGTTCTTCAGCCGCAAACAGGATGACAGCCGTCCCTTGCGCCGCATTCCGCTGGTTTGGGCGCTTCTTATTGGATTGGGCATCGGCCTGCTTTCGGGTATGGTCGGCATCGGTGGCGGGATTTTTCTCTCTCCCGTCATCATCTTTGCCCGTTGGGGAAATGCCAAACAAGCCTCCGCTGTCGCCGCGTCTTTCATCGCGCTCAACTCCATCAGCGGACTGATCGGGCGCGTCACAGGCGGCACGTTTGTGTTGAACGCGTTCGGGTTGTCGCTCCTGCCCGTTGGGTTGCTGGGCGCGTTGGTGGGCAGTTATTGGGGCGCGGTGCGAATCAACAGTCTTGGCCTGCGGCGCGCTTTGGGCGCGGTCATATCGTTCGCGGTTTCCAATTTCTGGTGGATGTTTTTCAAATAGCCATGTTCGATTCCAAATGAGTTGAAACCGTCCCGAAGGTTATCGTAAAAGCGGTTAACTCTCTCAGAAAACCTTCACCCTGCGGGTACTTCGCGGGACGTTCATCCTAGGGCCAGGGCTATGGATTTTGGCAGACGTAACGTCGTCCGGCAGTGGTGGGGACGAGGACCCACTTACATCCATTTGCCTCGCAAGATTCCTTGCTGGTGTAGGAAGAGCAGGCAGGGCTGCCGCAGGCCTGCACGGCAATATCGGCCATGACCGGCGTGCGCAGGGAGGTATCGCCATCGGTTTGCTGGACGACAACCTGATATTGCAGGGTGGCTGCATCGAAAGGAATGGAACCGCCGAACAGGGAGTTCAGGTCGAGCGCGCGCTGGTAGAGATTGCCGCCTATTGGATTCATCGCCACGCCTTGAAATTCAGTGGAGGAATTGCCGGTCGCAAAACGATAGAACAAGACCACAACCTTAATGTCCTTTGGCGCGGTGGCGCGGGCGAGAATGGTCACTTCGGTGGGGCCGCAACTGGCG
>DYLS01000274.1 GCA_020721965.1 Blastopirellula marina
CCCATGTTCAGTCTCGCGCTCCGTAAGTCCTTGCGGCACAAGGAGCGGATTATTGGACTAGTCACTACATCAGCGTGTCTTGGTTCTCGGGAGGGGTGGGAGGTTTGAGGTCGCTGATGCCCAGGGCTTTGAGAACCTGACGGGCGTGCGGGGAGCCGCCGCTGACGCCGCGACGAACCGGCTGCCCGGCGAGATGGAACGTCACCAGGCGAATGGTGGCCAATGCCTCCAAGGCATCCGGCGCCGAGAGATTCACGCCGGCCTCCTTCAGCCGTCGCTCCAAGAGCCGTTCGACCAGCAACGCCAGCGCCGCCACGAAGATGTGCGCTCGCACCCGCCGCTCCACCCGATGGTAGATCGGGCGGACCGCCAGCACGTCCTTCAAATGTCGAAAGCCGCGTTCCACGTCCGTGAGGTCCTTGTACGTTCGGACCGCATCCAGCACGTCGAGATCCTTTTCCGTGGTGATGATCACGTACTTCCCTTCCAGGCGTCTCTCCCGTTCCCACTGCGGGCTCGCCTCAAAATGCAAGGCACGATCGCGCAGTTCCCACGAGTAATAGCGATAGCCGTGGTGCGACCGCACGATCCGCTCGGCGGCTGCGCCGATCTTGGCCGCGTCGAACTCCTTGCGCGTAGCGACACGTTTTGGAAGGGCCTCCAGCTTCTGCCGCGTCCGCTCCATCGCACGCGTCCGCATCGCCTCTTCATACTGCCGGCGTTCCTCCGAATCGATCACAAACACGCGAACACCCGGCTCGCCGGAAGGAACTTCCTGCGCGCGGGTCTGGAAAGGCATTTTCCTTTCGCGGGCGGTGATTCCCGCGGGACAGTCGATCCACTTCGTCTCGTCGATCCTCTCCAGATACTGATCGAACTTCGCGTTGCGTCGGCGTTTAACGCCCACCAGGTATCCGTGTCCGTCCTTGACAAAGTCGTCCAGGTTCTCCTGGGTGACCATCCCGCGGTCGCCCACAAAGACGATCCGGCCGAAGGAGAAACGCTGCCGCAGATCCTCAATCACCTCCTGCACCGTGGTGTGATCGACGCGGTTGCCCGCCCACACATGATGCGCGATCGGCCAGCCACCGACCATCACCACCCCCACGATTACCTGCACGTTGTGCGGCTTGCCGTCGCGGCTGTAGCCGTGCTTGGCGAAGTCGTGTGGGCCGGCCCCTTCGAAATACGTGCTGGTGATGTCGTACAACACCAGGTCCGGTTTCAAACTGAACAAATCGCGCAAGCGGTGATACAACGCCACCTCGATCTTCGCCTTGGCCGCCAGGAGCCGGTCCAACGTGCGGTACCAAGCGTCGAGCTGCCGATGATGAATCCGCACGCGACCGCGCCTGTGCCACTGCGGGACGAAACGCCGCCCCTGCCGATCGCAGACGAAATCCGTCTCCAGCCAACTCGCCAGCCCGTGTTCACTCTTGGGATGAGTGAGTCGATTGGCCAAGAGCACGAAGGCGCGGTCGGCATAGGGGACCGTCTTGGAACGCCCCAGAAACGCATCGAACAAGGGCCATAGCTCCAGTTGGTGGAAGAGATGACGAAGGACCAAGATCGGCCCCCAGGTGGAGGCGTCGAGAACCTCGATGCCTTCCTCCGCTTGCCCGTCGATCGTCGGCGTCCCCTCAAGGACTCGCCGCAGCTTCGGCAGCAACGCGCTGAGCAGATCCTTGCGGCCCAGATTGGCGACGACCCGTTGTTTGACCTTGCCGTTCTCTCGGTAGGCTTCGACCACGCGAACATATTCGTTCACCGTGCCGTTGGACGAAGGGACTTTGATGGTGCGGACGTACATGCCGAATAGTATCCCGACATGGAACGTGGCTGTCAATAGCCGTATCGCATTCTCGGAAGCGTACATTCATTCCATATTGTCACTACGCTTTTCGGGTCGGAGGCGACCGCGATCCAAGAATAGCCCGAAAAAACCGAGGTTTCTCCGCTTGGCAAACCCGAAACCCAGCGGCTCAACACTGAACATGGGCTAG